>CALCNF010000572.1 GCA_937897815.1 uncultured Pseudomonadota bacterium
ATCGGCGATCCTCAGGCCGTCGAGGATCACGGGCCGCTGCGCGGCGATCCAGCTCAAGAGCGTCGGACCGATGTCGAAGGTGATCCCGGCGTAGTTGTTCCGTGTCCCTCGAAGCTTCCCATCGTCATCGAGGAGCCGCGCGGCCATGTTGGGCGCGTAGCACTCGAAGGCCACCCGCTCGTTCCAGTCACGGAACGGGGCCGCGGACGGCTGTGGCTCCAGCTGATCCGTCCAGGGATTCACGCGGGTCGGCTGGTAGAAATGTCCGTGGACACAGATCTCCTTCACGGCCGCTCCTCGTCCTCGACGTCGCCCTGATCCGTGTCGCTCTCGTTGATCTCAAGCGGCGACTCGCTCGTCGGGGTCGCCTTCTTCTCGGCGGGCTCCGCAGCGAGCTCGTCGGAGCGGACGGCCAGCGGCGAGTCGTCGGCGGTCTCACCGACCTCCTCTGGGCGGTCCTCGGTCTCCACGGAGGGGCCAGCGCCCTCCAGGGCGCCGTCGAGATCCTCGATCCACCCTCCGCCCAGCTCATGGGCCAGGCTGGAGACGGCGCCGTCCGTGTCGTGAAGCTCACGGAAGTCCATGAAGACCAGCGCCTCATATCCGGAGAGCGTCGCGAAGAGACCACGGTCACGAAGCTCAGCTCCGCTGCGAATCAGCCACGCCCTGTGACGGAGCTCCCAGAGCCCGTAATAGACCCCCTCATCTCCCTTGAGATCGAGCGCCTCGGCCAGGGTTCGGTGGATCAGCTCGGGGTTCTCCGTGTCGCCGACGTTGATGGCGGTCGACGTGCGGACCCAGCCGCCCGTCTCGTCCATGGCGTTATTGTAGAGCACCAGGCTCTTCCCGTGACCCACAGGGCTCTGGTTGGCGAACGCGAAGACGTTCTCGTCTACGCCGCCGTCTCGCCACAGGTCGAGCAACGCGAAGCGGTCGACGCCGCAGAACAGGTGTCGGTCGCGGAGCAGCGGGAAGATCACCCGCTCATGGTGCTCCATGAGCCCCTGGTCGGGGGACTCGTCCCAGTAGGCCCGCGAGTACTCCATGCCGTATTTCTCAGCGAAGCCCTCGATCTGGCCATGACCGAACATGGGCAGGCCCGGCAAGGTCGCCATCAGGGTCGCGATCCCGAAGTACTTGTCGCCCTTTCCGAACTGCTCGACCGCGGTCTCTTCATCGGGGTTGTTCATGAAGTTCACGTAGCGCTCGAGGATCGCTGGGCTGTACTCCAGGACCGACTTGATGGCGCCTCGATATCCCGCGTTGTCCTCGTCTCGGAGCATATGCATGAACGCGCTGTTGTAGACGCGATGCATGCCCAGCGTCCGCACGAAGTAGCCCTCCATCATCCAGAAGGCCTCGGCGAGCAAGAGCGTGTCCGGAACCTCCTCCTGGATCCGCTCAACGACCTCTCTCCAGAACTCTCCCGGGACCAGGTCATCGAAGACCTCCTGGGGAACGCTGTTCTCAGCCCGAGACGGGATCGCCCCTCCGGAGCCGGGTGGCGGATACCAGAGCCTTGAGATGTGCTTGCGCGCCAGGGTCATGGCCGCGTCAAACCGGATCACAGGGAAGCGACGAGCCACAGCAAGGATGGTCTGGATCACGGCCTCTCGAACGTGAGGCCTGAGGTAATCAAGCTGGGCCGTGTCGTTCCAGGGCATCTGGGTGCCATCGTTGCCGTGATAGACGTAGCGGACCTCGCCGCTCCCGTGGTCCACGCGCTTGAACACGACGGCCGCGTCGGTCTCGTCCCAGTAGCCGTCCTCAAGGTACACGCCGAACCGCCCATCCGAGGACAGGTCAGGCCCGTTGAAGGAGTAGCCCGGATAGGGCGAGTGCGGGAGCTGAAGAAACCAGTCGGGGTGCTCGGCCATCCAACGGCTGTCGAGCCCCATGTGATTGGGGACCATGTCCGCGGCGAGGCGCATCCCGCGCTGAGCCGCGCGCTCCTTGAGGCGGTCGAGGGCCTCCTCGCCGCCCAGACGCTCCGAGATCACGTAGTCCTTGAGCGCGTAGGCCGAGGACTCGGCCTCGGGATTGCCGCGCCGCACCTTGATGTCTCGGCTCGCCGGGCTGCGCTCCCAGAGCCCGATCAGCCACAGGCCACCGAATCCCTGAGACGCGAGGCGATCGAGCTCCTGGTCGGGGATCTCGTCGAGCCGCTGAATCGATCGCTCATAGGCACGAGACAGCTGGTCCAGCCACACGAAGGTCTGCTTGGCGATCATCACCAGGCGCGGCATCCAGTCCGCGTCCTCGCTAAACCGAGAGCGCCCGTCGACGTAGCCCGGGGAGCCGGGTTGTCCATGTCCGAAGCCCCCGGCCCAGCCCGCGGCGCCACCCTCAAAGAAGCCAGCGCTGGAGTGGATCCCAGGAGCGCTCACGGGCCCCGGTCCGCTCAGGCGTGCCTGCGTCTGCTCAGACAGGAGATCCTGGGCCAGGAGAATCAGACGGCGTGTCTCCTCGGAGAGATGGGGCGCCCAGCGCTCGAGGAGCCAGGTCAGCTGCTCCTCGAGGGCATCGGGGTGCTCGAGCGCCGGTCGCCCAAGCGCGATGGAGGCCGCCTCGGCAAACCCCACGGGGATCGGCAACCCCTGATCGACCTCCCGGAGGACTCCGAGCGCCGAGGCGCCCTCCCCCTCTGGCTGAAGACGAGGGAGATCCATGGCGACGACCATGGGCTCTAGAGCGGGGTTATCGGCCTGGGCGCCCAGGACGAGCAGACGCGCGGTCTCATGGGAGCGGTCCATGCTGCTCCAGGCGTCGGAGAGGCGCGCGAGGCGCGTCGGGTCGACGCCTCTGTCGGCGCAGCCCTGCCCAAGCGCCGTCGTGGCCTCCGACTGACCGGCGCGATACGCTTCGACGAGGTCGAGGCCCGCGCGCTGAAGGGCGGCGGCGGCGGCTACCTCGGCAGAGGTGAGCGCCATCTGGCCGTCCGCGACGGGGAGCGACGCTGCGAGGCGACTCCAGCCCTGCTCAAGGGTCGCGGGCGCAAGACCGCGGGCCACATCCAGGCTCAACATCAGAGGTGTGCGTGTGTTCATGGGGCGACTTCGTAACCGCATCGCGCCCGGATGGCTAGCTCTTCAATCAGAGGACTCACGACGCCTGCAACCCGGCTCGACTGGAGTCCTCCACGAGGCTTCTTGGACCCGAAAGGCGGCCCGGTTCGACCCCCTGTTTACGGGGCTAGAACGACCCTCGCATCACCTCGAAATCCAATGTGAAGAGCTGGCTGTCCGCCCCGTCGATCGCGAGGAGCTCGCCCCGCTGGGCGTCGTAGGCCAGCCCCTCGATTCGGGTCAGGCCGCGGTGCGCCAGGTCCACGACCGGCTCCAGGGCCCCCGACCACAGGTCGTAGGACGAGATCGTGGAGCCGCGACCCAGGAGGATCGTCTCGTCGATCACGACCATCCCACCGGCGATGAAGAGCTCGCTGGGGAGCGGGTACCAACCGATGTCCTCGCCCGAGGGGAGATCGTAGAGGGAGACCTCGGAGCGGACCGGCGCCCCGTTCTCCTCGTCACGAGGCAACGTCTGAGGCTGACCGTAGATCAGGGCCGACTCGAGGTCACAGGCGATGGCGTGGGTCTCGTGGCGCCACTCATCCCAGTCGTTCATCTGACCGGGCACATCCTCGGGCTCCAGACAGAAGTGCGACTGGGCCTCCGAGGTGTCCAGGTTGACCTTGATGCCAAAGCCGGGGGCGACCGTGAAGATCTCGGAGTCGGAGACTGCGCAGAGGTCCTGCATGGGATCCGCGCCCCAGACCTCTCGGAGATCGAGCCGCGGGGTCACGTGTCCCTGGGCGTTGAGGTCATAGAGCTGGTTGGCCCGATCAAGCACGAACCGGCTCCCGGTCATGGGATCGACCGCGACCCCGACGAGGTCCAGAGGGGTGGCGTTGAGGTGAAGCGCCTGGCTGGAGAGCACCATGGGATCACCCGTTGGAGCGTCAGCGTCGCTCCCCTCGCAGGCGATGAGGCACAGGGACAAGAGGAAGGTCAGCGTCAGGGAGATGCGGTTCATGATGGGGCTCCTCGTGGGGGTCAGGTCGGTTCGGGTCTCGGGCGACGCCCGCCCCTG
>CALCNF010000573.1 GCA_937897815.1 uncultured Pseudomonadota bacterium
ATACTATCGCCGACGACCCCATCTGGCGTGGGGAACGAACGAGACGGTCACGAACCTGACGCGGGCCATCGCTCAGGTTCGCGCACGCGTGAAAGGACTTCACGACGTCGCCATCGGAGATCTCTCAGCCAAGAAGGGCGGCCCTCTACCGCCCCACAAGAGCCATCAGAGCGGGCAGGACGTCGACCTCGGCTTCTGGTTTACAAACCAGCCGAAGACAGGACCCCAGGGGTTCATCTCCGGCTTCAGACACCCCCTGCACCTGGCCGCCAACTGGGCGTTTATCGACGTGCTGACTGGAGCGTCGAAAGCGGCCAGCAAGGTGGAGTACATCTTCCTGGACTACCGGCTACAAGCTCAGCTGTATCGTTACGCCAAGCGTAAGGGGGTGCCCAAGAAGCGCCTCGATTGGCTCTTCCAGTTCCCGCGCGGACGTCGCGCCATGCGCGGGGTCGTTCGACACTCCAAGGGACACGACGACCACTATCATATTCGCTTCAAATGCTTCCCGGGGGATCCCGCCTGCATCTAGGCGGCGGCCAGAGCAGACGGAAGAGGATCGCCGTTCAGCTGTGCATGAGTGAGCGCGTGGGCAGGCGGCCGATGGGGGTCTAGCACCCCGCCGGACGGGTTGCCGTGGCGGTGTCCGCACCTGTACAACAGAGTCTGGCGGTTTCCGGATTGGTGACCGCGGGAGAGTGACGTATGCGCAGAACAATGTTCGGTCTAATTGCCCTGTCCATGGGACTCGCCCTCGCGGCCTGTGAGAGCACCTCGAGCCAAGGCAACTCGTCCGGGGATAACCAGGATGCGGCGGCAACGAGCGACAGCTCTGGGTCGGCGACCGGGGACGCCGCTGGCCCTGGCGGGGACGGCTGCGAGACCAACGACGATTGCGCAGGGGAAGCCGGGGACGAGTGCACCCAGGCCATCTGTGATGCGGCCTCGGGCACGTGCATCGTGGGCAACGTGCCCGACGGGACACCTTGCGACGACGGAGACGTGTGTACGATCAGCAACCAATGCAAGGCTGGCGCCTGTGATGGCGGTGCGCCCGCGCCGCCGAACTGCGGGGGCAAGGAGTGCGGCACCGATGCCTGCGGCTTCGACTGTGGCTCCTGCCCGTCGGACGCGCCCTGCCTTGAGAATGGGACCTGCGATATGACCGGGCTTCCTTCGTGCGAAGCTCTGAGCTTCGAGGGCTGCTGCGATCAGAACGGCGATCTGTATTGGTGTGACGGCGGCTCCCTGAGCAGCATCAGCTGCGCGGCAAACGACAACAGCTGCGGCTGGAGCGGCGACGCCGGATACTATGACTGCGGCCAGGTGGGAGGCGAGCCGACGGGGACCTATCCCATGGAGTGCCCCTGGGAAGACTGTCCCGAGAACGCCTGTGAGGGCCTCGAGTGCGGAGTCGTCTGCGGTCAAGACTGTGGCTCCTGTGGAGATGCGGCCTTCTGCAGCGTGGAAAACCAATGCGTCGCCTGCACATGTGAGGGCAAGACCTGTGGAGATGACGGCTGTGGGAACTCATGTGGTGAGTGCGGTGAAGGCGACATCTGTGATGTGGACCAGTGCATTCCCAACCCCTGCGGCAACCTGACATTCGAGGGCTGCTGCGATGGCAGCCTGGCGATTTGGTGTCAGGAGGGAGCCATCCAGGAGCTCGACTGCGCGACGGCCAACCCTGACGGTCCGATGGAATGCGGTTGGGTCGCGGAGCAAGGCTATTATTACTGTGAGGGCGAAGGTGTGGACCCCACCGGTACCCACCCAGCGGAGTGCCCGGCTCCACCCGAGCCTCCTGCTGACGAGGACCCGACGCCAGACGCGGGGACGAGCGACGCAGTCGAGTCCGACGTGACTGAGGAGGACGTCGGCCCAGAGAAGGACGTCGTCGAAGACAAGGACGTCTCAGAGGACAAGGACGTCGTCGAGGACAAGGACGTCTCAGAAGACAAGGACGTCGCCGAGAACAAGGACGTCTCGGAAGACAAGGACGTCTCGGAAGACAAGGACGTCTCGGAAGACAAGGACGTCTCGGAAGACAAGGACGTCTCAGAAGACAAGGACGCCTCAGAAGGCTCGGAAGACAAGGACGCGTAGCTCACTTGAACGTATGGATCACAGGGGCCAGTGAGGGCATTGGCCAGGCGGCAGGCTTGGCCTTCGCTCGTCAGGGCGCGAGCGTCGCCTTGTGCGCGCGGCGCGCCGACGCTTTGGAGCGAGCCGCGCGCGCCATGCGCGAGGCTGGCGCCCAGCAGGTCCTGGCGATTCGGGCAGACATCGGTATCCGCGAGGACCTCGACCGATTCGCTGAGAAGGCCCAGGCCCAGCTGGGAGGGTGTGACGTCCTCATTCACAACGCCGCCAGCGGAGGTCCTGGCCAACTGTTCGAGATGTCCGATGACGAGTTCGAGTCCGACTTCGCCTCGGCGTTCGCTGTGAACGTCATGGCGCCCGCGCGCCTCGCCCGCCGTGCCGCTGACGCTCTCGAAGCCTCAGGCGGCGTCATGGTGAACATCTCAAGCGCATGGAGCCGCCAGATCATGAACATCACGCCGGCCAGCTATGGCGCCACGAAAGCCGGCTTGAACCACCTCACGGTGACGCTCGCCCGTGACCTCGGTCCCCGCGGTGTGCGCGTCGTCGGGGTCGCGCCCGGTCCTATCTGGACAGAGACCTGGGAGCGCAACATGCTCAAGGAGGCTCAAGAGCGAGGCGAGACCGCCGAAGCTGCCCGCGCGCGCGTCTCCTCGGAGGCCGGAGCGGACACGTCGTTGGGCAGGACGGGCCGTATGGACGAGATCGTGAATGCCATACTCTGGGTGTCGAGCCCGGAGGCCAGCTACCTGAACGGAACGACGATCAACGTGGATGGTGGCTATGTGAGGGCGCCCTAGGGAGCCTCAGCGTGCAGCCTCGGTGAGCTCAATCATCTTCAGGAGGGCGCTCCGAGCGTCTTGGCTGATCTGTTCTTGCTCGGAGGCGCTCAGGCGCTCACGCCAGCCCGTGTCCGCCTCGACGACGTCCCCGGACTCGACCCGGTTGATCTCGGGTGCCCTACCCTGCCGCAGCAGATCGAGGGTCGCCACCAGGTGCGGAGGATCATTGCGCGACATGGTCGCGCATCCACAGCCCATGGACGGAAACTCAGGATCCGTCACGTCTGCGAGGTTCACGACCTCCACGCCCCGGGCGGCGAGCTGTTGGCGCGCATTCTCAACAAAATGAGCTTCAGTGCCGACGGCGAACTTCGCGCCCGGCTCGGCTGACATCAGCTCCCCCCACAGATAGTTGGTCGATCCCGACCCGTCGGCCACCTTCACGACCTCGTGGGTGCACTCTGGGTGCACAAGCACCCGAAAGCCCTTCGCCCTCCACCACTCCACGTGGCGGGGCTCAAAGACCGTATGGACACCACACCAGGAGCCCCAGAGGACCAGTTCTGCGTCATCGAGCCGGGAGCGCTCCGCTGCGTCCATGGCGTCGATCGAGACGCGGCTTCCAGCCCAGCCGCCAGGCCAGGTGAACATCTTCTCGGGCGAGATGCCGACCTGACGCCCGCTGTTTTCCCCGAGGTGCTGGTCGGGCACGAAGAAGACCTTCTTGTTCTGCTCGCGCGCCCACTGCATCACGTGGTGGGCGTTGGAGCTGGTGCAGACCGAACCACCGGTCCGTCCCGCCAGCGCCTTCACGCGCCCGCTCGTGTTCATATAGGCGACCACGAGGAGATCCTCGCCATAGCGCTCATGGAGCGACTCGAACGCCGGTAAAAGCATGGCTTCGGTCGCCATGGTCTCCATGGTGCATCCGCTCTTTGGATTGGTGATCCACACCTCCTGGTGGGGATGCTTGAGCAGCGCGATGGTCTCGGCCATGAAGTGAACCGCCGACTCGACGAAGACATCGATCTCGGGATGCAGCTCCGCCTGCCTGGCGAGCGCATAAGAGTCCGAGATCTGACCGCCATAGCGCTCCACGAGCTTGACGATCTCGCCGCCCATGTAGAAGTGGGCGAGGAGCATGATACGCCCGTCGAAGTGCTTCATCGCCGGGACGATGTAGCTGTCCATCCATGGGAGCACCGTCTCCGGGGTTCGGTCGGGTAGCGCGAGGTACTCCTCCGCGTAGGACTTGAACTCGCGCTGATACCAATCGAGCGGCAGGTCCGTCTGGCAGATCGGGATCCCCGGCTCCAGGGTAATGCCGCTCGAAGCCATCGAGCGGTCAATCTGAACGTCGCGTGTGGTGGGATTTGCGGGCATGACTGGTGTGCACCTCGGTGAGAGTCCTGCGCTGCTCCTTCCATTACCATCGAACCTGGCGCGATGTCGTGCTCAGAATGAACTCCGCTGAACCCTTCGATTGGGTCTCCCTCATCCATTCGCACCTCTATCAACTTATGGACGAACCCTTGATTTCAGTGTAAACCCGCCGCTACACCTCTCGGAGGTGTGTTCTCAGATGGCCTTGAGGGAAAGGCCGAGACCACAGCCCTAAAACAACACAAGGTGATCACGATGCGACTCCTACTTACGGTTCTCTGTACTTCCGCGCTGGTCTTTGCCGGCTGCGCCTCTGACGATGACGACTCCACCACGCCGGCCCCAGCCGCTG
>CALCNF010000574.1 GCA_937897815.1 uncultured Pseudomonadota bacterium
CAGGATGGCGATATGGACCTCGCCGGAGCCGAGTACTTCGGCAAGATGGGAGCGAGCTTCGCCTGGCTGGAGCAGGTCGCTCCGCCCTCCCCCTTCGCGCCCTCTGGTGAGTGGCGACGTCACGTGATCGACGATCGACGTGGCCCTGCGATTGAGCTGGAGTTCGTTGAGAACTTTATCGGCGACGGAGAGACCTACGCCATCGGCTCCAATCACGTGAACCCCTACGCGGTCTCGACGGACCCCGAGCCTGTGATCACGGCCTACCGCATCCCCGCTGATCCGACGAAGCCGTGGCCCGGGTTCGTCATCTCCTCGAACATCGTCTCCGACGTCGGCACCGGAAACTCGCCCAAGCATGCGCCGGGTATCTTCGGCTCGGGAGATCTCGATCAGGACGGCGACATGGACCTCCTCGTCTCCGGTGACGGTGACCCACGAGTCTTCGTCCTCGAGCAGGTCGAGCCGGGCAAGTTCGTCACGCTCACCCTCCAGAGCGACTTCGGCCAGGCGGGTGGCCAGATCATCCGCGACCTGAACGGAGATGGTGTGCCCGAGCTCATCGTCTCCAGCTATGACAATGATCTCGTGAGCATCTTCGCCCGAGACACCTCAGGTACGCACCCAGAGGGCTTGGCCCAAACCCGCACCCCCAATGGCCTCGAGAACCTCCCCCCTTCGGGCTCGGAGACCGGTGGCACGGCGCCCTCGGAGCCGAGCGCCACGCCTGCTCCCACGGAGGAGGTCGCGCCGACCGATATCACGGTCAACGTCAGCTATGATGGCCCCGAGGTGGGCGAGCTCGTGGTCGCCGCGTTCCCGAGCCTCCCGGCGACCGGCCCCCCCGCGAAGTTCGTGAGCGTGCAGGCCGACTCCTTTCCTGTGCAGCTCGTCCTCGATGGTTTGACCCTCCCGACCTGCCAGATCCTGACGTTCCTCGATCTGGAGCCCTACGGGTTGACCTTCCCGAGCCCCACGGATCCCATCGCCGAGTCGAACGTTATTGAGCTGGGCTCACCGGTCGAGCTCAACCTCGTGCTGACCAAGCCCTAAGAGGACGCGGCGGCGGGCCCACCCCACGAAAGCCGTTGACGGCAGGCGCGGGGCGGTTCAACACTCGCTGCCATGCCTTTTCAGCCGCCAGCCTGGCTTCGCAACCGCCACGCGCAGACCCTCTGGGCCTACCTGGCGCAGCCGGCGCCGTCCGTAACGTACCACCGAGAGAGCATCTCCACTCCTGACGGTGACGAGGTCGACCTGGATTGGTCCTTTGGCGAGGCTGGAGGGCCCGCGGTCCTCATCTGCCATGGCCTTGAGGGGAACAGCGACTCGCCCTATGTGAGACGCCTGGTGGCGCGAGCCAACTCACGAGGCTGGACAGCGGCCGTGCTCCACAGCCGTACGTGCTCGGGTCGTCCGAACCGCCGAGTCGCCTCCTACCACTCGGGCTACATCACCGATCTTCAGCATGTGTGCCCGCTGGTCGCGCAGCGCCTTGGCGAGCGCCCGCTCTATCTCGTGGGTTACTCGCTGGGCGGCAGTCTCGTCGCCAACTACCTCGGGCGCTGTGTCGACGAGGTCCCTGGGAACGTGCGCGGCGCCTTTCTCTGCTCCGCCCCGCTGAACCTGGCGCCTGGAGCTGAGGCCCTTCGGGAGGGGTTCAACCGCGTCTACGAGCTGAAGTTCCTCTTGAGCCTTCGCAAAAAGGTGATGGAGAAAGGTCGAGCTCACCAGGCCTGGCGCTCGGCGGCCGAGGCCGCCGCTCGGGTCCGCAGCCTGCGAGACTTTGATGAGACCTGGACGGCGCCCGTCCACGGATTCATCGACGCCGAGGACTACTACAAGAAGGCCAGCGCCGCTCCCCACCTACGAGCGATTCAGGTCCCAACTCGGGTGCTCCATGCGGACGACGATCCGTTCATCATCGACGCGTGCGTTCCGGTCGATGACCTGCGGGCGGCGGCCTCCGTCACCTACACGCCCACGAAGCATGGCGGACACGTGGGGTTCGTGTCCCAGAGTTCCCCCTGGTGGCTCGAGGACGAGATCCTCGACTGGCTGTACCGGCGAGCTCGCCCCCTGGTCTAGGACTCAGTGAGACTCGAGGTAGGTGATGAGCGCCACCTTGTCTTCTGTGCTCAGATCGCATCCGAACTCGTGGCCGCCATTTCCGTAGGCGATCTCATCGATCGGAGTCGTGGCCGGACCGAGACACAGGAGTTCATCCAAGCTCCCCACGGATCCATTGTGGAGGAAGCGCTCCATCGCCCACAGCCCAACGAGCCGCGGCGACTTCAGGGAATAGGTGAGCGGGTGATCCTCCAAGCCCTTTTCACAACATGGCTCGCCCGTCAGGCCAGGATCCATCCATTGCTTGAGAGCATCGTCCGTACCAATCTCCTCGAAACTGAAGAGCCGGACCCCGCTCCCGCGCGGGCCCTGGTGGCAGTCCACACAGCCGGCCTCGACAAAGACCTGTTCGCCGGCCTCGACGAGCTCCTCGGGCTGCTGCGGAGGCTTGGGCGGCCGAAGGGACTCGATGTACGCCAGCAGGGGCTCGAAGTCCTCCGAGTCCCAGGCGGAGGGCTCGCCTCCTCCGAAGTCCACGAACAGCTCCAGAAAGCCCTCGGTCGTCTGGGTGTTGCCAGCCGAGCCCAGCATCGCGTGGAGCATGCCGGCCTCCTCCCCCTCCTCGGACGTTGGAATACCATAGATGGCGCTGATCTTGCTGACCACATCCACCCCATCGTCGAGGGGAAGCGGCGACGCGATGAAGTCCATGGTGCCGGGGAGCCAGCGAGCGTACTGCGCCTGCTGCTCTTCAGGAAACTCAGGCAGCTCCTGGCCCATCAGGGACATCATATTCATCATGAACTGGGCCTTCAGCCCCCAGCTGGCGTCCATCTTGTCGACGAGGGGCTGGATGCGCTCCAAGGCATCCGGATGGACCGGTTGCCCTAGACCCAAGCCTCCCATCCCATTGACCACGACAAGCGGAAACGCGCTGAAAGTCAGGGTGTGCAGACCGTACTCATAGTCGAGGTTCGGCGCGCCCACAGAGAAACGCCCATCTGGAAGCGGAGCGAAGTGACAAGAGGCACACGTAAAGGAGATGTGCGTCTCTTCTTCGTTGGGCGCCATACCCAGCGGGTAGCCGGCCTCAGAGCTCGGATCAGCGACCAACCCCAGCTTGGAGAACCCGATGCCGAGCTCTTCCTGAAAGTGCTTGAGCAGGAAGTCAACGAGCGGCTTCGGGACACCGCTTGTCCCGAAGCCCTCGTAGAAAAACATCCACTTGCCGCAGAGCAGCTTCTCGACCTCATTGCTGGGGTCGTTGGCGTATCGGTCGCAGGCGCCTTCAAGATCACCGTTCTCAAGAACGTCATTCAGAGACGTGCTGACGTTGGTCAGAGCGACTGCTGGTTCGGCCTGCGCCGCGAAAGGATCACCGTAGCTCCCCCAGAGTCCACCGTCGCTGGTCTCGCCCCCCACGGCCCGGCCGTCGGACCGGACGCCATCGCCGGTGTTGGACGGCGAAGAGGCAGGCCCGGGGCCCCCCGCAGTTGGGGCGGTCGGGCCAGACGAGGCCTCATCTGAGGGCAACGCCGACCAGCCAGCCGACTCCATCCCCGTCCCTGGAGAATCATCACCGGGGGAAGAGCAGGCTGGTTGGATCAGCGCCAGAAGCGCGACAGTGAAAACGAGAGTCCGCATTTAGTCTCCTTTCAATGGACAGGCATGGGACAGCAAACTCAGCAGCTCTCTGCGCACACGTCCGTAGGTGGGCTCCCCGGGAACGAGCACGGGATGCACGAGACGCCACCGTCGCAGTCACTGTCATCGTGGCAGAGGATCTGGGCGCCGCTGCCCTCGCACGAGTCCGTGCAGGAGGAGCCGCCAGGGAACGCCACGCAGCACACCTCACCGGAGGCGCAGTCCTCAGGACCATCGCAAGCCTGAGCCGCCTGGAGGAAACCGCAGTTGCCGCCCTGACCGCAGCCCGCCGGGCCCGAGAGCCCAATGCAGCAGACCTCATCCGGCAGGGAGCAGTTCTCGGCGCCACACTCGACGAGGTCCTTGGAAGGATCATCGGCCGGGTCATCCGCCGGGTCGTCCGCCGGGTCGTCCGCCGGGTCATCCGCCGGGTCGTCCGCCGGGTCGTCCGCCGGGTCGTCCGCCGGGTCGTCCGCCGGGTCGTCCGCC
>CALCNF010000575.1 GCA_937897815.1 uncultured Pseudomonadota bacterium
AAGTACCAGGGGTGGCGCGCCGCGCCAGCGTCCTGAAGGCCGCTAATCAACGCCTGCCCCTCATGGAAGGCCAGGTGGGGCAAGCGGCCTGAGGTTCCACGCAGCAAGTTCCTGCCCAGCTCAACAGCGTCGCTCACCACGGCTGAGGCGGTGGGCAGCATGCCAGCCCCTTGGCCCTGCAAGAGCAGAGGCCCCAGCGCGCGTGACTCCAGGCGCACCGCGTTAAAGGCTCCATGGACCGCCGCGAGGCTGCCGCTCGTGGGCACGAGGGCGGGGTGCACTCGGGCCTCGATACCTTCCTCATGGGCTCGGGCGACGGCCAGCGGCTTCAAGGCATAGCCGAACTCACGAGCGTAACGAATGTCCACGTCTTCGACGCTGTCGATACCGACCGTGCGGATCTCTGAGAAGGGGACGTGGCAGCCAAAGGCGAGGCTGATCAGGATCGAGAGCTTCTGTGCAGCGTCGCCGCCCCCGACGTCCAGCGTCGGATCCGCCTCCGCGAACCCCAGCGCCTGCGCCTTCGCCAGCGCGTCGCGATAAGAGGCCCCCTCGTCAGCCATGGCGCTGAGAATGTAGTTGCTTGTGCCATTGATAATGGCGTGGAGCGTCTCGACGTGGTCCGCAGCCAGGCCCTCGCGGAGGGTGCGAATGATGGGCATGCCACCGCCAACCGAGGCTTCAAAGATCACGTCACGCTGGGCGGCGGTCGCCGCCTCGAAGATCTCGAGCCCATGGCGTGCCAGGAGGGCCTTGTTCGCGGTGACCACGTGTTTGCCGGCCGCCAGCGCTGCCAGGACGTGTGTTCTCGCGGGCTCATAGCCGCCCATGACCTCCGCCACGACATCCACGTCGTCGCTCTGCAACACATCGGCCGGGTCCAGAGTCAGCAGCTCGGACGGCACCGCGGCGTCTCGCTCACGCTCCAGCCCCGTCACCAGGATGCGCGTAACTTCCAGGCGGGCGCCCAGCCGCCCCTCGATATCCCTGGCGTTCCCCGCGAGGATCTTCAGAACACCCGTGCCGACGGTCCCACAGCCGAGGAGCCCCAGGCGAATGGTCTTGAGGTTGTTCATGGCTGGAGCTCCGTCCTCATCGAGGCCTTTAGCTGGGTCTGAAGAAAGTTCTCAAGCTCTCGTCGAAACATCCGAGGGAGTGTCTGTCACCGAGAACGTTCGCCGTACTTCCCAGGCGCCCGGTGTCAGTTGTGTGTGTGTGTTTCAGAGGCCGGACGTGGACCGACGGTGTCCACGCCCGGCCTTTTCTTTCTCACACAGCCCGACGAACGCTCTACTCCCACTCAATGGTGGCGGGCGGCTTCGACGAAATGTCGTAGGTCACACGGTTGATACCGCGGACCTCATTGATGATGCGATTCGAGATGCGGCCGAGACAGTCGTACGGAACCGGGTACCAGTCGGCCGTCATGCCGTCGACCGAGGAGACCGCGCGCACGGCGCAGACGTTCTCATAGGTGCGGTTATCACCCATGACACCCACAGAACGCACGGGCAGGAGCACCGCGAAGGACTGCCAGATATCTCGGTGCTCGGGCAGCTTGGAGAGCTCCTCGCGCACGATGGCGTCGGCCTCCTGCAGGAGCGCCACTCGGGGAGCCGTGATGTCCCCAAGGATTCGAACCGCGAGCCCAGGGCCAGGGAAGGGCTGACGCCAGACAAGCTCCTCGGGCATCCCAAGGGCCTCTCCCAGCGCACGGACCTCATCCTTAAAGAGCTCTCGCAGCGGCTCAATCAGCTCGAGGTCCATATCATCTGGGAGCCCACCGACGTTGTGGTGCGACTTGATGGTCGCGGACGGGCCCTTGAAAGACACGCTCTCAATGACGTCCGGATAGAGGGTGCCCTGGGCGAGCCAGCGCGCGCCTTCGACCTTCCTGGACTCCGCCTCAAACACGTCAATGAAGACATGTCCGATGATCTTCCTCTTCTTCTCCGGGTCCTCGACACCTGCCAACGCCGTGAGGAATCGGTCGCCGGCCGGCACCGCCTGCAGGTTCATCTCGTAGTGACGCCCAAAGGTCTCCACGACCTCATCGGCCTCATTCAGACGCAGCAAGCCGTTGTCGACGAAGATGCACCGAAGACGGTCACCCAGGGCTCGGTGGAGCAGGACCGCAGCCACGGAGGAGTCCACGCCACCCGACAGGCCCAGGATAACGCTCTCGTCTTCACCGACCTTCGCGCGAATGTCGGCGATCGAGGACTCGATGAAGTTCTCCATCGTCCAGGTGCCCTCGAGGCCACAAATATCAAAGGCGAAGGCCGAGAGGATCTCGACGCCCTGGGCGGTGTGGCTCACCTCTGGGTGAAACTGCACGCCATAGAGAGGGCGGTCCGTGTGGGCCATCGCCGCGGGGACGCCGTTGTCGGTCTGAGCCGTGACCACAAACCCCTCGCCGGGGCGTGTGATCCGGTCGCTGTGGCTCATCCACACCTGAGTTGGCTCCGCCTCCGTGACTCGACCGAAGAGGTCACCACCTCCACCGAGACGATGGTCGATCTGCAGCATCGCGCGACCGAACTCCCGGTCATCGCTCGGGCTGACCTGACCGCCGAAGTGCTGGGTCATCGACTGAAAGCCATAGCAGACTCCGAGCACAGGGACGCCGAGCTCATAGACATCCGCGGGGGGCGCAGGCGCTCCCTCCTCATCCACGCTGGCGGGACCGCCCGACAGGATCACGCCCTGGGCACCAAAGCCACGGACGAATTCGCCGGACACCGTACAGGGGTGAATCTCACAGTAGACAGACAGTTCGCGCAGGCGCCGCGCGATGAGCTGGGTGTACTGGGACCCGAAATCCAGGATCAGAATGCGCTCGGAGATGGCCATCTTGGGCTCCCGGGCTAGCGGTTATAGTTGGGGGCCTCTTCTGTGATGATCACGTCGTGGACGTGACTCTCATTCAGGCCTGCGTTGGTAATGCGAACGAATCGGTCACAGGCGCGCAGCTTCTCTAGATCCGCGGCCCCCACATAGCCCATCCCTGAGCGAAGGCCGCCGAGCAGCTGGTAGATCACCGCCTGCGCGGCCCCCTTGTACGGGACGCGCCCTTCGATTCCCTCTGGGACGAGCTTCTGGTCGCTCTCAACATCCCCTTGGAAATAGCGGTCCTTCGAGCCCTGCTTCATCGCGCCAATGGACCCCATTCCGCGGTACGCCTTGTAGGAGCGCCCCTGATAGAGGATGCGCTCGCCCGGGGACTCATCGGTGCCCGCCAGGAGGCTGCCCACCATGACCGTGTTGGCGCCGGCCGCGATAGCCTTCACCACATCGCCGGAGAACTTGATGCCCCCGTCCGCGATGACCGGTACGCCGGCAGGGCCCGCGACCTTCACCACATCGGTGATGGCGGAGATCTGAGGAACGCCTACGCCGGCGACGACGCGCGTGGTGCAGATCGAGCCGGGACCGAT
>CALCNF010000576.1 GCA_937897815.1 uncultured Pseudomonadota bacterium
GAGCGCTTCGGCCGGGGATCTGCCATCGCCCAGCCCTATCATCACCCGATTCTGCCCCTGTGCGATGACGCCGATCGCGTCACAGAGGTTCAGTGGGGGCTCGCCGTCTTCGAGCGGGTGTTTGAGCGTCCCGCCGATGGAATCTGGCTCTCGGAGACAGCGGTCGATCTGCCCACCCTGGAGACGGTGGCCTCCGCGGGAATCTCCTTCGTGATTCTGGCGCCCCACCAGATCCTCTCCATTCGCGATGAAGCGGGGAATTGGACGGACGCTACAGAGGAGACGAGCGCCAATCGGGCCTTCAAGATCGCGCTCCCCTCGGGTCGCTCCGTGAGCGCCTTGGTCTACGATGGAGCGACCTCTCGAGCCGTCGCGTTCGAGGGGCTGCTCGATGACGGTGGCCGGTTCGCTGAGCGTCTCATGGGCGCCGCCGATGACACAGGCCTCACCGTCGTGGCCACGGACGGCGAGAGCTATGGACACCATCATAAGTTCGGCGAGATGGCCCTGGCGTATGCTCTCGATCGCATCGAGGCGAGCGGCGAGGCCCGACTAACGAACGCCGCGTCTTGGCTAGAGCGCAACCCGCCCACCGTCGAAGCTCGAATCCTGGATCCGAGCAGCTGGAGCTGTTCACACGGCGTGGGGCGTTGGTTCGAAGACTGTGGCTGTCGCATGGACCCGGGCAACGGCTGGCACCAGCGCTGGCGGGGCCCGCTTCGCGCCGCCTTCGAGACCCTGAGGGATGGCGCCCGGGCAGCCCTGCAGCCCCTGGGCGAGGGTCTGTTCTCCGACCCCGCGACGGCTCGAGATGCCTACGGTGAGGTGATCGGTCGTAAGGAGGTCTTTGCCACCTGGTACCCGGACCACGCTGGCGTTGAGCCGGACCTGGAGCGGGCGTGGGCCTGGCTGGAGGTCCATCGACACCTCCTCGCGATGTTCACGAGCTGCGCCTGGTTCTTCGATGAGGTCACGGGCATCGAGCCCATCCAGAACATTCGTCACGCCGCCTGCGCGGCGGGTCAGCTTCGCCTCCTGTGCGGCGTGGACCTGACGCCCCAGCTTCTGGCCGATCTCGAGGCGATCCCAGGCAACCTGGGCGTCGAGCCGCTCCTCGAGGCCGTCGACACCTATTCGGTGGCGCCTGAGGTCATCTCAGAGCGGCCCGCGTTCTATCTTCCCGAGCGTCGAGCAGGCGTCCTGCTCCCTGTGAGCGCCCTGGGTGGAGAGGGACCCATCGGCAGCCTCGACGGGGCGCGAGATTTCATCGACTCCCTCGCGCGGTCGGGGATGAGCCTGTGGCAGATCCTGCCGCTCGTGCCCACCGATGATCTGGGCAGCCCGTACAGCAGCTGGTCGACGCTCTCAGGCAACCCGGATCTCGTTGGCCTCGCCGGCTGCGACCGCGTCGGGCTTCTCGCGGGTGCCGCCGAGCTGCCCCACAGAGAGCGCGTGGACTACGCCCTCACGCGGGATCTCAAGCGACCTCAGGTGCTCGCGGCCGCCCAGGCGCTCTTGGATCGTCCCGACCATCCCTGGGCCGCTGAGCTCGCGCGCTTCATTGAGCGGGCCTCGTGGGCTACGGAAGCGGCGACGTTCTATGCCCTCAAACGCGCCCACGGCGGCGCTCCTTGGTGGGAGTGGCCCGAGGCGCTTCGAAGGTTCGAGCCGGACGCGGTCGAGGGGTTTCTCAAGGAACACAACAAGGACATGGAGCTCTGGCGCGCCGCGCTCTTCCTGTTCGAGCACCAATGGGGAGCTGTCCGGCGTTACGCCATGGCGCGCGGCGTTCGACTCGTGGGCGATATGCCCATCTATGTGGGCCGCGACAGCGTCGATGTCTGGGCAAATCAGGGGCTCTTTGAGCTGAACGCCGACGGGGCTCCGCTCCGGGTGGCGGGCGTGCCGCCGGACGCCTACTCGGAGACCGGCCAGCTCTGGGGCAACCCGCTCTTTGACTGGGAGGCGATGGCGCGTGATGGCTACCAGTGGTGGATCGAGCGCGTCTCGAGGACCCTTGAGCATTGCGATGCGCTCCGGATCGACCACTTCATCGGCTTCGCTCGCTATTGGGCCGTCCCCGCCGAAGCCGAGGACGCGCGAGAGGGCTCCTGGATTCCGGGACCGGGCCGCGCGGTCTTCGATGCGATCTCAAAGGCTCTGGGGCACCTTCCGCTTATCGCCGAAGATCTAGGGTCCGTGGACGAGACGACCATCGCCCTGAGGGACGCCCTGGGGCTTCCCGGGATGAAGGTGATTCAGTTCGGTCTCGACGGGAACCCGGACAACCCCCATCGGGCCGACGCGCACACGCCGCTCAGCGTCGTCTACACCGGGACCCACGACGGGCCGACCGCCCGAGGCTGGTGGGAGGCTCAAGACCCCGGCGCCCAGGAGTGGCTGAACCTGGCTAACGACGGACGTGAGGCGGCGCGCGCCATGACGAAGATCGCGCTCGACTCCGAGTCGTTTTGGGCCATCGTTCCCCTTCAAGACCTTCTCGAGCTCGATGACTCGGCTCGGATGAACCGCCCCGGTACCATGGAGGAGAACTGGGTTTGGAGGGCGCCCGTGGGCTCCCTGGGTGAAGACGTGACCGGCGCCATGCGCGCCGAGGTCGTCCGGTCCGGCAGGAGCTTGACGGCCGCTCCGAGCTGATGACGCCCCTCAGGAGCTCTGTGTAGGCGTCAGGATCAGCGGCGGCATGGGGCAGGAGAGGGCGGCCGCCAGGGCGCGCA
>CALCNF010000577.1 GCA_937897815.1 uncultured Pseudomonadota bacterium
CGCTACCGCGCCACTTGCTTCGGCGAGTTTTCGTAGCGCGTCGTGGACGTGGGGCTCCAGCTCGGCGAGCTCTACCTCACCCTCTCCGGTCGAGCGACACGCGAGCCGAAGAGGGGGTTCCAGACGCTCGAGAGGCCCAGGGGGGTCCTCAAGCGCGTCGAAGGCGAGCTCAAGGAGCACGACGCTGGAGTCCAAGCGCAGGTCCTCGGCAGGCTCGGAGGTCCCGAGAGCCAGCGCCTCCGAGTCAGCAGGAAGGGGGTGCGCGAGCGCGGCCTCAAGCGACGCGAGGTCAGCCAGATCCCGGGAGAGCTCTGAGGCGGCCCAGGCGGCGAACCGCTTGCCGAGCGGGGCGCGCATCAAGCCATCCGACGCCACGAAGTCGCGGACCGACTCGAGGCCCCCCTCCCCCAGACGAGCGACGGTTCGCGGGCAAGCCGTGCGGAGCCCCTCGAAGACCTGAGCGACGGAGCGCCCGTGGCCCAGCGGGAGGTCATACCCCACGGCGAACATCGCCTCCGGCGCGGGCAACTCATAGACCTCGTTCAGCGCCGTATAGGCCTCGATGCTGGCCGTGATCGCGTCCTCATCGCGGCGCTCTGCCAGGTGGTCGATGATCCTGTCCAGCTGCTCTGCAGACTCGCCGGCGAGCTCGGCAGAGAGCGTGAGCAGCCGCCAACCCACGTCCTGGGACACCCGGGCCCAAGCGTCCCCCGCGACAGGGGCCACTGGCCTCCCCTCCAGGATGCCCTCGAGGACCTCAGAGACCCGAGTCGCCAGTCCCTCAAGATCGTCGTGCAGGCCCTCGCCGGGGCGGAAGAATGTCTCGATGAAGCGCGCGAACTCGGGTGACTGAAGCCGCCTCTGGTGAGCGCCCGCGTACGCGATTCCGTCGCTCGCGAGGTCGAGGTTGCCGAGGCGATGGTCGACCATGCGCCCCTCCGCGGCCGAGCGCATGGCGGCCTCCACCTCGCGCTCAACAAATCCGGCCCCAATGGTCCACCAGGCCCGGTCCGCGGAAGCCGGGTCCATTCCCAGGGCCGCCGCCTCCTCGCATGCGCGGCAGAACGCGCCATGGAGGGCGCCGCCGCCGCGGTGTCGCTCACAGCGGCGCAGACCGACCTCGTCGAGGTAGTACCAGAGCCCCACGGGCAAGGCCTCCGCCAACCGGGCCGCGATCGCCAAAAAGAACGGCGTGGCATCGGGACGCCAGGCGAACCCGATCAGCCCGTGACAGAGCTCGTGTGCGGTCCACTTCGCCCGGTGACCCGGGTGAAAGCTCCCGATCAGGAGGTCGTGGCGAAAGGCCTGGTACTTGGACTCGGGCAGGACGCCCGAGCGCCAGGCGGGAGGCTCGACCAGATCGACGCGACCAGGAGGGAGCCAGTGTTCCGGCGTCTCGAGAGCTACTCGGTGCTCAAAGTGAAAGAGGCCAAGCTGCGAGGCGTCAGCGAGGGTGCCCACGGCGCTCGCGGCCATGGAGCGCTCGATCTCGTGTGGTGGGTAAGCGTGCATCGCGAGGCAGTTTCCCGAGTCCTCTCGCCTGCGTCAACGAGGTCTTGAGCCAGAACTCCACGATTGCCCCCAGCCTTCGGCTGTGAGCATCATGAATCTCGTGATGAACCGCCCAGCAAGAACCCTACGCGCCGCCCTCTTTTTCCTGGCGGCGCTCCTGGCCGTCGCGAGCTTCATTGGCATCGCCATGAACGTGTGGATTCGAATCGCGAGCTCGTCGGACGTGTACGAGGAGCCGGAGGAGGTCCCTACCCGCTCCACCGCTATCGTGCTGGGCGCCTCGGTGTTCAGCGACCGGACGCCGACCGAGGCCCTGGAGCGTCGACTCGCGGCGGGCTTGAAGCTCTATGAACGCGGAGCTGTGGAGAAGGTCTTGATCACCGGCAGCAGCGAGAGCGCCTACTACGATGAGACCGGGACCATGCGCAGATGGCTCCTGGAGCGGGGTCTACCTGAGACCGCCTTGATCCAGGACGACCTGGGCCTGAGAACCCTCGACTCCATGGTGCGCGCCGCGGCCCTGTACGACATCCGCGACGCCGTGGTCTGCACCCAGTCATTTCACCAACCGCGCGCCCTGTTCTGGGCGAAACGGGCGGGGATCGACGCCGTCGGGCTCGACGCCGGTGCCGGGCGCGCGACGACCTCCGTCTATGACACCTCTCGAGAGTTCCTGGCGCGAATCCGGGCCTTCGCAGACGCGTACGTCCTGGGCACAGAACCCAGCTCCATGGAGCTGCAGCCACAACCATGAGCAAGCGCTTCCACATCGCGAACATGGGCTGCCGAGCCAACCTCTACGATGGCCACGTCCTTCATCAGGACCTGACCCAGGAGGGCTGGACCCCTGCGGCGTCAGGAGAGTCTGCGGACCTCGTGGTCATCAACTCCTGCACGGTCACCTCGCAAGCCGATCGAGACAGCCGTAAGCTCGCTGGGCGCCTCCGCCGGAGGTTCCCGGGATCGACCGTGGTCATGACCGGCTGCGGTGCCGAGATCAGCCCCGACCAGATGGCGGAGGTGCCGGCGGTCGACCACGTGATCGGGAACCAGGACAAGCACCGGCTCCTGGAGCTGGCGCTAGGCGCGTCACCCTCGGCCCCAGGCGTACTCGGCGGGGCGACCACGCTCGACGCCACCAAGGCGCGTCACTCCGCGGACCGCAGGTGGCCGGAGCCCGCGCAGGCCTTCTCACCGCCCGTGGATCGCACCGTACGGACGCGCACCTTCCTGAAGGTCCAGGAGGGGTGCGACGCGTTCTGCACGTTCTGCATCATACCCTTTGCCCGCGGCCCTGGCCGGAGCTTACGGCCGTCCGAGGTGATCCAGCACGTCCGAAGTGTCCAGGAGTCGGGCGCCCGAGAGGTCGTGCTCACGGGCACGGCGGTCGACACCTATGGTGCCGATCTGAGCGACGAGCTCGCCTTCGACCAGCTGATCGAGATGGTCCTGGAGAAGACGACGATCGAGCGGGTCAGGCTGCCCAGCCTCGATCCCCTGGCCCTCTCCCCGAAGCTCTGCTCGCTCATGGTAGCCGACGCTCGCTTGAGCCCCCACGCTCACGTGGCGCTCCAGAGCCCCCACTCCGGCATCCTCAAGCGCATGAAGCGTCGCTACACGGCTGAGGATGTCGCCGAGTCCCTGCGAGGCCTCGCGGCCGCAGGGGAGACGATCGAGAAGACGCGCCCCCTCCCAGGAGGGCTCTTTGTGGGTATGGACGTGATCACGGGCTTCCCGGGAGAGACCGACGCGATCTTTGAGTGGACGGTTGAGCGACTTCGCGCCCTCCCCTGGCACCGACTCCACGTCTTCCCCTACAGCGAGCGCCTGGAGACGGCGGCGACCCGACTCGACGGCGTGGTCGAGATGGCCGAGCGAAAGCGTCGCGTCCGAGTCTTGATGGATCTGAGCCTCGAGCGCCTGACCGGCCACTACAAGACGCTCGTCGACTCGGGCTCGGCCCTCGATGTGCTGATAGAGGGGGAGCCTCGAGACGGCAGCGTCCGTGGCCGCACGAGCAACTTCTACCGTGTCCGGCTCGCGGCGGGAGACTCGCCGCCTGAGCGAAACACCTGGGTCCGCGTTCGACCGACTGGAGTCTCTCCCGATCCTCAGCTCAGCGAGGCGACCCTCGAGGCGACCCGGATCAGTTGAGGATGCGAAACAGGGGCTCTTCGCCGTCCGCGCCCTGCTTCGGCGGAGGCGCAACCAGGTCCTCGGCTAGGCCATCGCCCACGGGGAGATCCAGTCCCACACGCTGCCAGAGCTCCGCGTCCAGGAGGTGGGAGACCTTCACGTTGGTCAGAGACGACAGGAGGTTCCCCTTCACGCAGTTGTTCTCCGACTGAAGGGTCGCGATGAGGTCCTTGACCTTCTGCCGATGGAGATTGTCCTGCGAGCCGCACAGATTGCAGGGGATGATCGGGAACTGCATCTCCTCGGCGAACGCGGCGATCTCCTCCTCGGCGCAGAAGACCAGGGGGCGAATCACGACATTTCGACCATCATCGGAGTGCAACCGAGGCGGCATCGCCTTGAGCTGGCCCGAGTAGAAGATGTTCAGGAGCAGCGTCTCGATGACGTCATCGCGGTGGTGGCCCAGCGCGATCTTCGTAGCGCCCAGCTCGACCGCAGTGTCGTAGAGGATCCCGCGCCTCAGGCGTGAGCACAGTGGGCAGTAGGTCTTGCCCTCGGGGATCTTTTTTGTGACCACGTCGTAGGTGTTCCGCTCCACGATTCGGTAGTCGTAGCCGTTCTCTTCGAGCCACGTAGGCAAGACGTGCTCGGGAAACCCGGGCTGCTTCTGATCGAGGTTCACGGCGATGATGGAGAAGTCGAAGTTCGCCTTACGCTGCATGGCGCGCAGCAGGTGCAACATGACGTAGGAGTCCTTGCCTCCCGAGAGGCAGGCCATCACGCGATCGCCAGGCTCAATGAGGTGAAACTCGCGCGAGGCGCGCACCACCGTGTTGAGCAGTCGTTTTTCCAGTCGACTCATCCGCTGTCCCCATTCAGGAAGGACGTGCGATACCAGAAAGCCGCTCCGCCGGAACAGTGATTTCCACCTCAACGTCCGCGTGAACGCGCAATCCGCCGAGCATGGCTCGAAAGGGCTCCATCCCAAAATCCGGCTGATGGACGGTCGCCTGCGCGATCCAAGAGGCGCCCTCTCGCCGTGTTCGCACCACCACGTTCCGGCGGACCCCGCACAGGTCCAGGGTACCCGCGACGGCCTCGGGCTGCAGATCGAACTGGAGGCCCTGCGCCTCGAAGGCGATCGAGGGGTATCGCCGGCTCTGGAGTACAACCTCACGAATGTTTCGCTCGATCGTCTGCCTGTCGGCCTCCGAGAGCGTCACCTGGTCACCTGGCGTGCCTGTCGAGACGCCGACCACCCGCAGCGAGTCCGCCTGAAAGACGCCGCTGACTCGGCCTCCATCGGGCGAGAAGCTCAGGACAAAGTCGACGGCCGCGAGCTCCAGGTCGTGCCCCAGGGCTTGAAGGACACCCTGCCTCCGTGTGCGCACACGGCAGGCAGCGACGTCCGGGCCAATGCGGACCAAGGCTCAGCCCTTGACGGCGCCGGCGGTCAGGCCGCCAACGAGGTGCTTCTGCAGCGCGAAGAACAGGGCCATCACCGGGACGGACACCAGCACAGACGCGGCGGCGAAGCGCCCCCACTCGATGCTCTTCTCCCCGACGTATCCCTGGACAGCGACCGGCAGCGTGAACGCCAGTGGGTCATCCATGAAGGTAAACGCGAGGACGAACTCGTTCCAAGCCGTCATGAAGCAGAACAGCGCCGTCACGGCCACCGCTGGCGCGGAGAGAGGTAGGATGATCCGCCAGAAGATCGTGAAGCGGCTGGCGCCGTCCATGATGGCGCTCTCCTCCAGCTCTCGTGGGATGGTGTCGAAGTAGCCCTTCAGCATCCAGACGCAGAACGGGATCGAGGTCGTCGCGTACACGAGGATGAGCCCCATGGGCGCGTTGAGCAGCCCCAGCTTCTCCAGAATCAGGTACAGCGGGATCATCATCATGACTCCCGGGAACATCTGACTGACCAGGAAGGTCATCAAGCCCGTCTCCCGACCTGGGAAGTCAAAGCGACTGAAGGCGTAGCCAGCCGTGCAGGCGAGGAGGATCCCCACCACCGTGGTCGAGATGGCGATGACCGCCGAGTTCAGCAGCTGCCTGCCAAAGAGCCAGACGCCATCTGGCGTCGTCTCGCTCACGACGGCTCGGAAGTTATCGAGGCTCACGGTGTCCGGAATCGGGCTCAGCCCCGCGCTGAAGCCCTGCCCGGGGCCAAACGCGATCTTCAAGACGAGCACGAGCGGGTAGAGGACCGCCATCGTCACGAGGATCAACACCAGGTGCGTCGCCGCGCGGCGCGCGAACGTAGAGTCGCTCATTGGAAGGCTCCCTCAGTCGCGCGGGTGATCCGATTGGTCAGCGCCCCATAGGCGTAGAGCACAGCGAAGATCAGCAGGGAGTACGCGGCGGCATAGCCGTAGCGCTTCATGACCTTAAAGGCGTCATAGGCCTCCGTGATCAGGATATTCGTCTGATGATCAGGACCTCCCCCGCTGACGAGGTAGATCACGTTGAACATGTTGAAGGTCCAAATGGACCCGAGGATCACCGCCGGCACCAGCGCCGGCTTGAGGAGCGGCAGGGTCACGTGGCGAAACGACTGCCATCGGCTCGCCA
>CALCNF010000578.1 GCA_937897815.1 uncultured Pseudomonadota bacterium
CCGACCCAGATCCCCGGCGAGGACAATCTCCTTCGCTATCAGCCCTGCCATCACGTCCTCGTGCGCCTGGGCGAGGGGGCCCAGCCTCGGGCCACCGCCCGCTGCCTTTTGGCCCTCGCGGCCTGCGGATCGAGCCTCTCGGTGAGCGCCCACCCGGAGGCGTCGGTTGGGGCAATCCTCAAGGCGCTCCCCGCTTCTGTGGAGCACAGCCGAGAGACCGATGAAGCGCTCATCGAACGGCTGTCGGCCTGTCGCCCCGATCGAATCCGGTCCATCGGCGCCCTCTCGGACGCCCTGCGCCTGGCGATCCACGCCGTTCCCATCCCCCTGGTAGAGCGACCACCGGTCGACAACGGGCGCGTCGAGCTCCTCACGGGGCTGCGCGAGCAGAGCCTGACCGTCGCCTATCATCGTTACGGGAACCTGGGTCTACGAACCCCAGAGAATTGACAGGGGCTCCATCGGTCCGTAAACCGGGGCGCAGCCCCGTGTTGGGGTTTGAGGAGTTTCTATGAAGAAGTGGTTCACCATCTTGCTGGCCCTGGTCTGGCTCCTTCCGGCTGGCGATGGACTCGCCGGACCCGGCAAGACCGTCGTCTATGAAGGCAAGCTTCAGGACGCGAACCGAAAGCCCATCGGGGGGATCTTCCCTCTCTCCTTCGCCCTTCATCGAAACGCCAAGAAGGGCCGATCGCTCTGGAAAGAGGAGCACTTCGTCGCCATCGACGAGGGACGCTACGAGGTGCAGCTGGGCTCCAAGACGCCGATCCCCTCGGGTCTAGACGTCTCCAAGCTCTACCTATCGGTCTCCGTCTCCGGTGGTAACGAGATCGTACGTGAGCGCCTCGCCACTGGAGGCTCGGCGCGCAAGGAAAAGCCCAACGAAGCGGCTGGCAAGCGCGGACGCACCGGCGACGCCAAGGGCATCGTCGAGTACGCCGAGACCGCGGGTCTGGCCTACGAGGCTGAGCACGCCAAGGTCGCCGATCGTGTGGGTGACTGGGGCCAGGCCGAGCTCGAGGATCACCTCAAGAACATCAGCAGCAAGGTTCGGATCAGCTCCTCGAAGCGCTACACCGGGAGCGCGGGAGGCGAGGGAGGCGTGACCTACGAGCTCAAGTGCCCCAAAGGCCACGTGGTCACGGGCGTTCGAGGAGGAAGCGGAATCTACCTCGACTCAATCCAGCTCATCTGCAGCCCCCTGGAGTAGCCCCTCTTGTATCGCATCTTGATCATGACCCTCGCCGCGACCCTGTGGCTGACCGGCCTTGAGGCACCGACGGCCCAGGCGCAGACCGAGCAGACCGACCGAGCCGGCGCCCTCGTCGAGCGCGGGCTCGTCTTTGCCCGCAAAGGCGAGTTCCGCAAGGCGGCAGCGCTCTTTGAAGAGGCGGTGAAGCTCAACCCGGATCCCACGATCCTCCACAGCCTCGCGCGCGCTCGCGAGGAGATGGGCGAGCACGCCCTGGCCTTTGAGACCTTCCGGCAGGCCCTTGAGCTCGACCCCCAGTACATCTACGCCCAGGACGCCCGAGATCGAATCGCCTTCCTCGAGCGCCTCCTGAAGTCCACCCACGCCTTGCTTCGCGTGAGCTCCACCCCCGGCGCCGCGGACGTGCGCATCACCACCTCTGAGGGCGCCGAAAAGTCCCAGCTGATCACGCCGTTCAGCTACTGGGCTCCTGCGGGCAGCGTGACGATCGAGGGAACCAAGGACGGGTTCGTCGACACCAGCAAGACCCTCATCGTCGCCGCCGGCGCCGAGACCGCCGTTGAGCTGGTGCTCCGCCCGGTCGCTCGAAAGGGCTTCCTCGTCATCAGCGTCTCGAAGGGGGGCGCGCGCGTCGAGATCAATGGAAAAATCGTCGGGACGACCCCGCTGGCCCCCATGGCCATCGAGGCGGGCCCGCTCACCATCCGGGTCGAGGCAGACGGAGAAGGCACGGTCACCCGAGAGGTGCTCGTCGTCGCGGACAAAGAGAGCCAGGTGGTGATCGACTTCAACGATCCGGACGCGGGTGCTCGAGCGAGGTCGACCGGGCCTTGGGGACCCGTCCTCCTGGGCAGCGGCGCCATGGCCCTGGTCGGCGGTCTTGTGATGCACCTCTCGGCCGTCTCGCTCGCCGAAGACGCCCGGGCCAAGTCCGCTTACGCCGAGAGCCTGGATGAGCAGGAGAAGACCGCCTTTGAGAGGGCCAAAGCAGAGTATATCGAGCTTCGTGACGACGCCCATGCGAATGAGACGGTCGCCTACATCGGCTACGGGGTCTCCGCGGCCCTGATCGGCGCCGGCGCCTTCATGCTGACCTCGCCCAACAGGACCGCAAACGCGGACTTGGTCACGGACGATGACGCCCTCTCCTGGACGCCGGTGCTGGTCCCTTCCGCGCACGGCTTCTTCGCGGGCACGCGGGTGAGCTTCTAGGTGGGCGCCGAGCGAGTCATCGTCGTAGGAGCCAGCTCGGGCATCGGCGCCGCCATCGCCCAGCAGCTCCTGGGAGAGGGAGCGAAGGTCGCCCTGCTCGGTCGACGCGAGTCCCTCCTCCAAGAGGTCGCCAACGGAGCTCCTTCGGGCGCGGACAGCGCGATCATCCGCGCGCATGACGTCACGGATTTCGACTCGGTATCCCCCCTCTTTGATGAGCTGGTTGGGCTTCTCGGCGGTCTGGATAAGCTGATCTACGTGAGCGGCTCCATGCCCACCATCGAGGAGCATGAGTACTCGCCGGAGAAGGACCGCCAGATGATGGAGGTGAACGTCCTCGGCGCCATGGCCTGGATGAACCCGGCGGCCGCCCACATGGAGGCGGCGCGCGCGGGGACGATCATCGGGGTCTCCTCCATCGCCGGAGAGCGCGGACGACGCGGCAACCCCGCCTACTGCACATCGAAGGCGGCGATGACGACCTACCTGGAGAGCCTGCGCAACCGCCTCCATCGCTATGGTGTGCGCGTCGTGACCGCCAAACCGGGTTTCGTGCGCACGGCCATGACCGAGGGGATGGGCGATCTTCTGTGGATCATCGACGCCAAGGAGGCGGCCCGGCAGATCCTCAAGCTCGGCGCCTCCGGTCGCTCCATCTCCCGGTTCGTACCTGGCCGCTGGTGGATGGTCGCCCTGGTCATTCGGTCCATCCCCTCGTGGATCTTCCGTAAGTTGAACCTCTGATGACGGCCATGACGATCCAGCGAGGGACGCGCAGGGTGGTCGGCGGATTCGGCCGCGCGGTCGCGTCCGCCGCGCGTTTCGCCGCGCCCGCCAACGAGGAGGAGCTCCTGAGCCTTCTGGGTCAGGCCCGCGCAGAGGGTCTTCCTGTGGCCCTGCGAGGCGCGGGGCGGAGCTACGGGGACGCGGCCATGAACGCCGCGGGCCTCATCCTGGATCTGAGCGCTATGAACGCCGTCCTGGACTGGAATCCGGAGACAGGCGTGATGGTCCTCGAGGGCGCGGCGACCATCGAGTCCATCTGGCGTCGGGCCCTCCCCGATGGCTGGTGGCCCACCGTCGTCCCGGGCACGATGTTCCCCACGGTCGCCGGCTGCGTCGCCATGAACGTCCACGGAAAGAACCACTACCGGGTCGGCGCGTTCGGTGACCAGGTCCTCGAGCTCGACCTCCTCACGGTCGAGGGCGAGAAGATCACCTGCGGTCCTGAGGTGAACGCGGACGTCTTTGAGGCGGTCATCGGGGGCCTCGGCGTCCTGGGCGTCGTCACGCGGGTGACCCTGCAGCTCAAGCACGTGGGCTCGGGAGATCTCGAGGTGGAGGCCTTGAGCGTTCCCGACCTCGATGCCCTGTTCAATGAGTATGAGCGACGTCGAGAGGAGGCCGACTACCTGGTCGGCTGGATCGACTGCTTCGCCCGGGGCGCGAACCTGGGCCGTGGAGTGATCCACCGCGCGAATTATGTGCCGTTGGAGCGCCACCCGGCGGGAGCGGACTCCCTGGATCCCAGCCACCAGACCCTTCCCGACCGCTTCTTCGGTGTGATCCCCCGAGGTCTGATGTGGCGCCTGCTCAAACCCTGGGTCAATGACCTGGGTATGCGCCTGGTCAACGCCTCGAAGTACTGGGCCTCCCGCCTCTTCGATCGCGCCGGGACCACCTTCAAGCAGAGCCACGTGGGCTTCGCGTTTCTCCTCGACTACGTCCCGAGATGGCGCGACACCTACGGGCTCGGGGGATTCATCCAGGTCCAGCCCTTCATCCCGGCGCAGACCGCTCGCGTCGCCTTTCGGGAGCTCATCGAGACCTGCCACGAGCACGGCGTGATCCCCTATCTCGGCGTCTTCAAGCGGCACCGACCCGATCAGTTCGTCCTGAGCCACGCCATCGACGGCTACTCGCTGGCCCTGGACATCCGCGTTCCGGCCGACGGTCGAGAGCGGGTGTGGAAGCTCGGAGAGGCCCTTGGAGACGTGGTCGTTCGTCACGGTGGACGCATCTATTTCGCCAAGGATGCCCTCGCAAACGCGGGCCAGATCGAGGCCTGCTACGGACCCGATCGCATCGAGCGCTTTCTGGCCATGAAGGAGCGCCTCGACCCCAACGGCCTCCTGAGCTCCGAGCTCAGCCGGCGCGTCCTACCTCAGCTCCCGGTCGTAGGGACCTCGACGCCGTAGGCGGTCAGGATCTCCCGGGTATCAAGGCGGTCGCTCAGGGCGACGAGCTCCTCCGGATGCAGGTGCACCGTGTGCTTCACGCCCAGATCCCTGCGCAGGATCTCAAGCTGCATGGGCCCGACGTCCTGGGCCTTCATCGCCAGCCCGAGAGAGCCCTGAGCGTGCCCCTCGGTGATCTCCTCAGCGAGCGCATCCAGATACCGATGGAGGCTCAGGGCCTCCCGGTTGGACGGGTCCTCGAAGAGGGCGAAGTTCTTGTTCCTGGAGAACGTCACGCCCGCGGCCTGGAGGTCCCGCAGTCGATTCAAGGCACTATCTGACACGAGACACACTCCTCCCATCGCCGAACACGACCTCGATCGTACCGTCTTTTCGACCCAAGGTGGAGCGCTGGGCCGCGAGGACCCGCGCCACCAGCCCCTTAGGGAGCGTACTCGAGCCCCGGGCACTGCAGGGGAAAGAGCCCCGAGGGGTCCGTGATCCCAGGCTCTTCCGCGCCGCACCAGTACCAGCTGTTGTTCCAACCGCAGTAGGGCGCGCCCGCGCAGTCCATGCAGAAGGTCACGTCCGCGCCGTTCTCGTCCTGGCCGCACCAGAGCACTCGACCCCAGGGGTCGCAGCAGCCCTCATAGCTGTCGACCGCGTCGCAGCCCATGGCAGCAGGCTCACCGCCGCCGAGGCACTCGAATGGGGGCGATCCCGCGCAGCCCTCGATGGCCTCGTTGGAGCACGCGCCGGTCTCGGCGTCACAGAAATCCCAGGTGCAGTCATCACCATCATCGCAGGCCTCGACCGACGGGATGACCTCGCATCCTCCCGCCATGCTGTCGCAGGTGTTCTGAACGCAGCTGTCGGGGTTGTCGACCTCGCAGACAAGGGGCCCGGTGTCGGCGCAGAGCCCATCGATACAGTCCCAATTGGCGGCGCAGATGTCCGCCGAGCAGAACGCGCAGTCCGAGGTCTCTGTGCACGCCGGATCAAAGCTCGGGTCCGTGCAGTCACATACGGCGCCACAGTAGGTCGCGGCCTCGTTGGCGCAGATCCCATCCCAGGCGGTCTCACAACAGAACGAGTCGCCCGTGAACCCTTCGGCGGCGCCCACGCCCTCGCATACGCAAGCGTTGATGGTCTCGTCCTTAGACTGAGGGAAGCTCGAGGTGGCGCACGGGTTGGTCGTTCCGCAGCCCGCCTCGTGGGCACAGGTCCCCTCCTCGGTGCAGATATCCTGGGTGCAAGCGTCCTCATCGTCACAAGCGCTGAGGACCTCGATCATCTCGCAGTGAAGCGTCTCGGGGTTGCAGACGTTCTGCATGCACTCGGTGTCGGTGGAGGCGTCGCACTCCACCTTGCCCTGCTGCACGCATGAGCCATCATGGCACGTCCAGGCGCCATCGCAGGGATTCTCCGGGTTGCACCAGCCGCAGTCCTCATCGACCTCGCAAGCGAGGACAGGGGAGGCCGACCCGGCGAGCTCCTCACAATTGCAGTTCACGCCGCAGTTATCCTGAGCGGCCTGAACACAAACGGAGTCCCAGGAGAACTCACAGCAGTAGGTATCTCCGGCGTACTCATTCTCGGCGCCGACTCCGTCGCAGACGCAAGCGGTGATCGCCTCATCGTCGGAGGTGGGCGCCTCCGAGAGCTCACAGGCGTAGTTCTGTCCGCAGGACTCGATCGACTCGAAGGTGCACGCGCCCGAGACCTCATCGCAGACATCCGAGGTGCAGTAGTCGCCATCCTCACAGAGGCTGGAGTCGACGTTCTGAAGGCACTCGCCGCTCCACGAATCACAAGACGTCTGCTTGCACTCGGTGTCAGCGCTCGTGTCACACACCACCGGCTCG
>CALCNF010000579.1 GCA_937897815.1 uncultured Pseudomonadota bacterium
CCCGGGCGCCGAAGAGGTCCCCAACAACGGGATCGATGAGGACTGCAACGGGACGGACCTCGCTACGGTGACGGACGACACCCTCGGCGGTGTGCTCCAGGGGGACGCCTTCCTGGCCGCGGCCGAGTCGCCCTATGTGATCACCTCCGACCTCGTCGTGCTCCCGGATACCCAGCTGCTCGTCGAGGCCGACGCTGAGCTCCACTTCGCGCCTGGCGTGACCCTGAGCGTGAAGGGAGAGCTCGTCATCGAGGATGGCGCGACGCTCAGCGCGTCCGACGGACAGTCCTGGGCCGGAGTTCAGATCGAGGGGACAGGCACCGGTGAGATCGGCGCGGCCGTCATCACGGCCGCGGACATCTGTGTCGAGATCATCGACACCTGGGCCTCGCTCACAGGCACCCACCTCCATGACTGCCTCACGGCCGTTCGCATTGACGGCACGGGCGCGACCGCCTCGATCGAAGCGGCGACCATCGAGAGCAACGGGACGGGCATCGACGGAAGCTGGTGCGCCTGGAGCGGATCCGTGGACGTCCACGACACCGAGATCGTCGACAACCAGGACGGCATTCTGACATCGGGTAGCGCCAACGTGAACGTCACGGACTCCTGGATCCTGGACAACGAGGGCGTGGGCTTCTCCATGGACGGCAACCTGCTTCAGGGCTCTGCGGTCATCGCCAACGGAATCGGGGTGCAGACCAGCGGAGGCTGGGACGACATCTTCGACAACGTGATCGAGGGCAACGGCGTCGGGCTCCAGTTGGGGAACTACCCCCAGCGGCCTGAGATCACGGGCAACAACATCGTCGGAAACCTCGAGTTCGCCCTCGTCTACGTGGGTGGCAACGGCGACGGACCCGTGGACGCGACCTCAAACTGGTGGGGGACGACCGACACCGCCCTCATCTCAGAGATGATCTGGGACCTCTACGACGACACCGATCTCTTCGAGGTGGTCTTCGAGCCGATCCTGGAGGCCATCAACCCCGACGCAGGCGCAGAGTAAAGCCGCTCCTCAGGACTCCAGGCGAAGGGCTCCGTCCTCGACGTACGCGCGAACCTCGCTGCCATCCTCCACCTCTCCGCTGACGAGCAGCCGCCCCAGCGGCGTCTCCAGGTTGCGCTGAAGCCAGCGTTTTAGAGGTCGGGCTCCATAGGCAGGCTCGTAGGCGGAGGAGGCGATGAAGTCCAGGGCCTCCTCGTCCAGCGTCAGGGTGATCCGACGGTCGCTCAAACGATCCCGGAGCCCGTTGAGCATCAGGACCACGATCTCCCGGAGCTGGCTCACGTTCAAGGGCGTGAACAGCACGGTCTCGTCGATGCGGTTGAGGAACTCCGGACGGAAGGACTGGCGAAGCGCCGCATACACGGCCTCGCGGGCGACCTCGGATAGGGTCCCGTCGTCGGAGACCCCGTCGAGCAAGGCGTGGGCGCCGATATTGGAGGTCATGATGATCACGGTGTTCTTAAAGGAGACCGTGTGGCCCTGGCTGTCCGTGAGTCGACCGTCATCGAGGAGCTGAAGAAGGGTGTTGAAGACGTCCGGATGGGCCTTTTCGATCTCATCGAAGAGGATCACCGCGTAGGGCTGACGCCGAACGGCCTCGGTGAGCTGGCCACCCTCGTCATGGCCGATGTAGCCGGGCGGCGCGCCGATGAGACGGCTCACAGCGTGCTTCTCCATGTACTCGCTCATGTCGATGCGCACGAGGCTCTGCTCGGAGTCGAACAGCGACCGGGCCAGGGTGCGCGCGAGCTCCGTCTTGCCCACGCCCGTGGGGCCGAGGAAGAGAAAGGAGCCAATGGGGCGATCAGGGTCTTGAAGGCCGGCGCGGGAGCGAAGCACCGAGTCGGCCACGGCGTCTACGGCCTCGTCCTGGCCGATCACCCGCTCGTGAAGGACCTCGGAGAGGCGCAAGAGCTTCTCGCGCTCGCCCTCGATGAGCTTGGTCACGGGCACCCCCGTCCATCGGCTCACGACGGCCGCCACCTCATCATCGGTGACCTCCTCGCGCAGCAAGCCCGTGCCCTCGCGCTCCGCCTGGACGGTCTCCGCCGCCTTGAGCTCTGCCTCCAGCCGGAGAATGGTCCCGTGTTGCAGCTCCGAGGCGCGCTCGAAGTCTCCGTCGCGCTGCGCGCGCTCGAGGG
>CALCNF010000580.1 GCA_937897815.1 uncultured Pseudomonadota bacterium
AGAGGCGGCGATTCAGGGCCTGGTCGCTGGGGTGAACGCCGTCCTGTCGGCGCGCGGTGACGCGCCCTTTATCCTCGACCGCTCCGAGGCTTACGGCGGAGTGCTGGTCGATGATCTCGTCACCCGAGGCGCCGATGAGCCCTATCGGATGTTCACCTCTCGAGCGGAGCACCGTCTCGTCTTGAGAGAGGACAACGCGGATGAGCGCCTGATGCCCAGAGCCCGCGAGATCGGGCTCATCGGAGATGAGCTCTGGGAGGCGTTCGAGGCCCGTCAACGAGAGCTGAGCGCGCTTCTTACCTCTCTTGATGAGGGCCTCATTCGCCCCACAGAGGACGTGAATCGACGTCTGGTCGAGCTCGGCAGCGCCACCCTGGAGCAGCCCATGCGGATGGCGGACCTCGTGCGAAGACCAGAGCTAGGCGTGGAATCGCTTATCGAGCTGGGCGCCAGCGACCTCGCTGATGTGGCCCCCGTGGTGAGGCAAAAAGCCGAGGTCCGGCTGAAGTATGCTGGGTATATCGAGCGACAGAACAAGCAGATCGCTCGTCACCGTCGCCTCGAGGAGCGGCTCCTCCCTACCGACTTCGACTACACGACCGTCCATGGTTTGAGCACTGAGGCGGCTCAGCGTCTGGGAGCGGTGCGACCAAGAAACCTGGGTCAGGCCAGCCGCGTGCAGGGCGTCACGCCGGCGTCGATCACGGCCCTCGTCGTCCACATGGCTCGAGGCAGCCAGGCCTAGAGCGCGCCCCGAATCGACACGGTCATATCCCCTCGGACCACCAGCCAGTCCTTGCCGTGCTGGCGCAGCTTGACCCGCAGGCGCTGCCCCTTCTTGAACCTGTACTTCGGGCGCTTCTTCTTCGCCGCGTCCACCTCACCCTCGAAGCGCGGTACGAAGGTCACTGTGGCGAACCCGGTGTTCTCTTCGATCTTCACGGAGAGGTGGTCGAGGACGATGTCGAGCCCGTCGTAGTGCTCTACTTCGTCCATGATTCGTCGGACGATGCTGTCCTTCTGGTGTCCGAGGCGATCCCCGTAATCAGCGGCGATCCATGAGTCGAGCCGCTCTCGATCCCCGGTCTCTACCGCTTGGACCATGTCCTCGAGCGTCCCGAGGATCGCGGCCTCTGTGGGATCCTCACAGTCTCTGAGGTTCAAGGCGACGAGCGCCAGAAGCGTGACCCCGACCGCCACCAGTACACGAATGTTCAACAGCTGTTCTCCTCTGGCGAACTCGTCGACATCCTAGAGGTTTTGAAGAAAAACTGAAGATCAGCCGAGGTCTTGGCGTCCAGCCTGATGTGTCGCGATGAACCCACCAGCGACCCTCATCAAGGAGAACGCCATGAAGAAGCACCTTTCCCTCGTCATTGAGCTCGTCGTCTGTAGCGCGCTGCTTCTGTACGCCGGAGCGTGCTCTCAGGAGGTCAAGCTCCTCCCGTGCAGCGCCGATCTGGAGTGTCCCCGTGGCACGACCTGTGACCCGAGCGGGATCTGCGTCGCGGCCGGAACCTGCAACGTCGACGCGGACTGCGGTGACGGCGCAGCTTGCGGAACCGACGGCTGGTGTTGGCAGGTCGTATCATGCGCCGAAGACTCCGAGTGTGCCCAGGGGGCGCTGTGTATGGAGGAGCGCTGCGTCACGTCTAGCGCCTGTTCCATGGACTGGGATTGCGGCAGTCGGTCTATCTGCGCCACCTCAGGCCCCTGTCTGCAGGTACCCCAGTGTCTTCACGACGGCCAATGCGCCTGGAACGAGCGGTGTGGAGACGCGAAGGTCTGCGAGCCCGTGGTCACCTGCACCGATGACGCCCACTGCGAGCAGGGCACCTTCTGCGGACCCGACGCCCACTGTCATGACCTCCCGACCTGTGAGGAGGACGCCCAGTGCCCCGCCGGTGCCGTCTGTGGCGAGGAGGGGAGCTGCGAGGTGAAGGTCGCGTGTGACGACCACCTCGACTGTCCAGCCAACTCAGTCTGCGGTGGCGGCGGCGCCTGCGAGCCCGCTCTGAACTGCATGCTCGATAGCGAGTGCGGAGCAGGCCGCTACTGCGGCCTGACGGGAGTCTGCTTGAGCCTCTAGGTTCGAGCTTCGCCTTGTTCACCTGCGTCCGTCTTCCCCCGGGCGTAGGTGGACAGGGCAACGCCGCCGAGCGCGACGCCGAACCAGAGCGTGGCCGCACGGACCATCAGGGTGATGGCCCCTGCGCTTGAGAGATCGGGGGCGAGCTTCAGGACCCCGTGAAGCAAGGCGACCATGGAGCCCTCGGTCGCGACGAGGCCGCCCGGCAGGAAGGTGAGGGCACCCGCGACGGTCGAGAACGCGAAGACAAAGGTCGCCTCCGCGAGGGTCGCCTCTGCTCCGGGCAGGGAGTTGATCAGCCACCAGGTGCCCACCGCCTCGCAGGCCCAGGCCAGGAGGGAGAGGAACACCCCGGTAAAGAGGGTCGCGGTTCCGAAGAGCTCTTGCGTCGCGCGTCGCGCCTCCTCAAGCTTCGGGGCGAAGCGGCCGAGCCAGGGCAGCCGCGAGGCCCAGCGCACGACGAGACGACCCATGGGGGGCCACACGGCGGCGATCACGACGGTGAGGGCCAGTGTCGCTCCGAGGGCGACCACCTCAAGGCCGTAGCCCGTGCTCACGACGCCCGCCGTCGCGAGGAGGACCAGCGCGAGCAGATCGCCGACGCGCTCGGCGAGGACGATCGGCGCCGTTCTCGCCACGGGGATCCCATGACGGTTCTCCAGGAGCGCGCTCTTGATGACCTCGCCTACCTTGCCGGGGGTGATGCTGCCGACCATCCCCGCGAAGAACACGTGTGCGCTGTCACCTGCGGGCAGCGCGATGCCCAGGCGACGCAGGTAGACGGACCAGCGCGCCGCGCGGATGAAGTATCCTGCCAGCGAGAGGCCCAGGACTCCGAGGAGGGTCTCCATGGGCCATCGCCCCATGTGCTCGGTCAGGGACTCGACGTCTCCCATCGCCACGAACCCGAGGAGCACGAGGGCTCCGAGGCCCAGGGCGAACCACGGGCTTACGCGGGGTCGGCGCCGCGCCTCGGGCGTCTGCGAGGGGTCCGTCACGGAGCCGCGCAGGGCCCCTGGTTGCGGGCGGCCAGGGCCTGATTGAGCTGCGCGAGGCGCTCCGGTTGCTCCTGGGGAAGCATGGCGCTCCAGCGGCAGGCCTCGCCGACCTCCCCGGCGTCGACCAGCTTGCCGAGGGCCTCATAGCCTCGCTCTTCAAGCTTCAAGGTCACGGCGCAGCGGAGCAGAAGCCACTGACCGACCGGGTGCTCCAGGGCAGGAAAGCCATCGACAACCTGGTCGCGGCAGAGGGTCACGCGCTCGACGTCCGTTCCTCGCTCGTAGCGGGTCAGCTCTCTGCGGGCGGCCACCAACCCATCGTTCGCCCGGACCGCCGGGGGAACGGAGGCCTCGGAGCTCTTCGGGGCGGGCGCATCGAGATCCCGCAAGGCGCCGGAGAGCGCGGCGAGCTCGGTTCGAAGCTTCTTCGCGTCCCGCTTGCCCGGCCCGTCATAGTCGGGTGCCCGGCTCAGGAGGCTGATGAGGTGCTCTTGCAGCCTGCGCGCCACGTCCGCCGTTCGAGCGTTCAACTCGAAGGTGTCGTCAGCGCTCTTGCGCAGGAGAATTCCGCTGATGGTGACCGCGAGGAAGGTCGTGTGTGGGCTCTCAGGAGCCTCTTCATTGAGCTGCTCAGCGATGGCGATAGCCCGCTGGAGGTTGTTGTCCTGGCTCTCCGCTCGCAGCTCCAGGAGCGCCAGTCGCAAAAGGAGCAGAGCGTCCTCGGGGCGCTCGGCTGGCTCCGCACCCTGGGCCAGCGAGCGGAGCACGGCCACGAGACCGTCGATGCCCAGAACGCCGACGCTCTTCATCTCGAAGGCGTCGAAGTCAGCCTGTGTCTTCAGTTTCACGGGCGCGAGGGGGATCGAGGGGGCCTGGCCCTGAGCCGCCACGCTGAGGTCCTGGCTCAAGGTTGGAACCGGGATCTTACGCTCCGCGCAGGCCCCAAGGGCGATGGCCAGGATGATGATGGTGGTTGTGCACTTCATTGGTCTAGGGCTTCTAGAAGCTCAGCCACCGTTCGGTCAAGGATGGGATGCCGTGCCTCCGGGTTCAGCTCGTGGAGAGGGACCAGCACAAAGTCGCGCTCAGCCATCCGTGGATGGGGAATGGTCAGGACGGGCGTGTCCACGACGAGGTCACCAAACAGGAGGAGGTCCAGGTCGAGTGTGCGCGGGCCCCAGCGCTCGTCACGCACCCGGCCGGCCGCGTCCTCCAGGCCATGCAAGACCCCGAGGAGGGCGAAAGGCGACAGGCTCGTCGAGATCCGCGCCACAGCGTTGAGGTACCTGGGCTGAGGGGGGCCTTGGGGTTCCGTCTCGTAGACCGACGAGACCGCCTCCACCTCAATACCCCCCATGGTTTGGAGCGAGCGTACGGCCCCCTCCAGGTGTATTGCGCGGTCTCCAAGGTTGGATCCGAGACCGATCCAGACCAGGTTCGTGATGGTGGCGTCTTCCATGAAGCTATGCTAGGAGGCAGCCCTTCAATCGATGGAGGCTGCTGTGATTTCGGTCCAGAAGAGCGGTGCAAATCGAGTGATGCGTTGGGCCAGCGCCCAGACGCTCCTGCTACTCGTCGTATGTATGTTCACGCAGTGCGTGTGTCAAAACAGCCGCGAGGACGCGCCGCCTACAGCGGTGCCTGAGGTGAAGCCTGAGAAGGCTCCAACCAAGGCCGAGCCCAAGATCCCGGCGGCCGTGGACGTGAAGGACCTTGATATCGACGAGAAGCTTATCCTCGTCGAGGTCTTGAACTCCCAGTTCGACCCCTGCGGTGAGCCCCAAAGCTTCATGGCCTCCCTGGAGGCGGCCACCCCATGCGAGCGCGCCCTCGAGAGCGCCGCGTTCGTCGTGAACCTGGTCGCTAAGGGGCTCTCCAAGCGTCAGATCGTCCGAGAGCTGCTCAAAGAGTTGGCTCGCACGACCGAGCGCGCCGAGTTTGCCCTCGAAGGCACGCCCTACTACGGGGACCCCGCGGCCAAGGTCGTGGTCGTCGAGTACATGGACTTCCAGTGCCCGTCCTGCCGTGTCGCGAGCCAGCCGGCCAAGGACCTGGTGAAGAA
>CALCNF010000581.1 GCA_937897815.1 uncultured Pseudomonadota bacterium
CTCTTCGAACTCCTGCGGTCAGGGGGCAATGACCCAAGTGCGAATTCGCGGTGGCACCGGAACTCGTTCAGGTGCGAAATCGAGTGCCGTGTTCGTGTGTATGCGGGCGTTTCGCTTGGTCGGGTTCGTCGCGCTTTTGTGCGAGGTGCGTCTGCTGCACGGAGGCTGCGGTTGAAGCTCTCAGGAGATCAGACCGACCCGGGTGAGCGCCCGCTCAAGCTGCTGCCAGCGCTGCTCGCAGCTCCCCGTGAACCCGATGGACATGCGGAGCAGGCCGGGGGCGATTCCCGCGGCGCGCAGGGCGTCATCGGACATCTCGCTTGAGGTGGAGCTGGCCGAGCACGACATCAGGGTGTCGAAGTAGCCGAGGCTCACGGCCATGAACCCGAAGCCCTCGGTGTTCTGGAGGTCGTCCATCAGGGACTCGGCGCGCTCGCGGCTGCCCGCGTCGATGGTCAGCAGTCCGCCGAAGCCGTACTCAGGCCGACCGATCTCCCGGAAGAGCTCGTGGTCTTCGTGTTGGGGAAGGCCGGGGTAGCTCACGTCGACGCCGGCCTCGAGGAGCCGCTCGGCGAAGAGCTGGGCGCGCCTCGCGTGCTCGACCATTCGGATGGGGAGGTGGGGGATGCGCAGGCTGATGGAGTGGGCGACCTGGGGATCCATGGTCGGCCCGAGGATCATCAGCGGCCCCATGTGCAGATCCATCAGGGAACCCACGAACTCCGCGGTGCCGCACACGGCCCCGGCGATGAAGTCGCTCGCGCCGTTCACGAACTTGGTCAGGGAGTGCACGACCACGTCGGCCCCGTGCTCCATAGGCGTGATGGCGAGCGGCGTGAAGGTGTTGTCCACGATGAGCTTCGCGTCGTGGGCGTGGGCCACCTCGGCCAGCATCGGCAGGTTGGCCAGACGCAGGGTCGGGTTGGACAGGGACTCGGCGTAGACGACCTTCGTTCGGTCCGTGCAGGCGGCCGCGACGGCCTCTCGGTCTCCGATGTCGACGAAGGTCGTGGTGATGCCGCACTTGGCCGGGAGGAACTCGGCGAGCATGGCGTAGGTGCCGCCATAGAGCGTATCCGAGGCCACCACATGGTCACCTTGATTGAGCATGCCCAGGAGCGCGCAGGAGATGGCGCCCAGGCCGCTTCCGGTGCAGTAGCCGGCCTCGGCGCCCTCAAGGGCGGCGAGCTGGCGGCCCAGGACGTAGACCGTGGGGTTGAAGTGTCGACCGTAGAGAAAGCAGCCGCCGTCATCGGGGCCAAGGCGGCCCTGGAAGATCTCGGGCATGGTGCCCGCCTCCATGACCGTGAAGGTCGTCGAGGCCTCGATGGACATGTTGACCCCGCCGTGCTCGCCGAACTCGTGGCGGAGCGTCGCGAGGCGCTCGACCGGATCGCTCGGCGTGACGGCGCTCGTGTTCTGCTCTTTGCTCATGACGTAACCCCCCGCGACTCGCCTGGCGCGCGCCCCTCATCCGACCTGTGGACACCCCGCCAGGACCACGGGCCCTATCTCGCCTTTGTTGAAGCTCCTGTCGACCCCTGTGTGCGCACTTTTTGTACCCCACCGTTTTGGGGGCGCTCCGGCGGCCTCGCCACGCGGTGGGAGATTGCGCCACCCGCCTCCCCATGGCATCGTCGCTCCGTGGCCTTTGGGGGCGTCCTCGGCGGGCGACTCGTGACGCGGACCTGGCGCCACCGTACCCCCTTTTGAGCGCCCAGAGTGCGAAGCATGCCTGACTCCGGCCAGCAGACCGTTCGAATGTGGAGGGTGAAGATCCTCACGACGACCTGGCTGTCGTATGCGGGCTTCTATTTCTGTCGGAAGAACTTCTCCATCGCCAAGTCGTCTCTGATGTCCTCCATGGA
>CALCNF010000582.1 GCA_937897815.1 uncultured Pseudomonadota bacterium
AGAAAGGCGAAGAAGCCATCCTCAAACCCATCAACGAGGCGGTGGGCGCCCACGAGCAGATGGTCGCGCCAGACCTGCTGAAGGGGCTTCTGCTGAAGCTTTTGGGCGTGCTCGGGCAGAAAGCAGCCCATCTCGGCGGCCACCTCATCATATCGGCTGCGGTGGTCCGCGACGGGGTCGTCTAGCCCCTCGTGGTACTTCACCTCGATCCCCACGAACCCGGCGGCGCCCGTGGTGGTCTCGTAGCGCACGTAGACGTCGAACGCTGAGCGATCGCCTGTGTAACGGTCGTCCCCACGGCCCGGTGAGTACTCAAAGTCGATCGCTGTGACCCGGTGGATTCGCCCGTCCGTCATGTCGCTGAGCGCGCTGGTCGCCAGGTCCAGGTCGCGGGTCAGCTCCCCAAAGAGATTGAAGCACAGCGGCTGGCTCGAGAGCAGATTGTCATAGATGCGTGGACGGCCGTAGAGCTTCCCCTTCGAGCGAGCCGGGTCCTCAACCTCCTCGCGCACCACCTGGCGAATAGTCGGGGTCAGGTAGTTCGCAAGCGAGGTTTGTGCGTCTGGCATCAGCAGGCGAGCCCCCCGCGTCTTTCCTCGGTATTCTCCCGCCTCAAGCCCCTGCTCGGTTCGCCACATGGACTGCAGGAGTCTCGCGCGCCACTGGAACTCGATCTTGTCGGTGTTACGCTCCCATGCGTGATAGCGCCGCAGAAGCTCTTCCGGTCGTGTCGTCATTCTCGATAGCCCTTGCCCTGTGGGTGAAGTGTGGCCTGTTTCCCAACGGCCTGCAATCCACGCGAGGCGTGGTTGAGGGCGACTTGGTCGGTGACGTAGAGTCGGGCCATGAACGACGCACACTGGTTCCTCACTCTCTCTGTTCTTCTGGCCGCTTGTGGCTCGGACGGCTCCTCTGGAGCGACCGATGTAGCGGCCGAGCCTGATGCCGATGTCTCGGTCGACGTCGCGACGGTCGATGTCCTCCTCGACGAGGGCCTGACGCCGCCCGATGTCACGGTGGACTCCGGCTCCACGGAGGACGTCGCGTCCCAGACAGACCCACAGTTCGGGCTGCTCGACCTCACGGGAGCGCGCGCCGACTCGGTGATCCCGATGCCGGGCCTGGTCGGCGTCCAGCCCGCCGTCGCGGTAGGACAAGGCGGTCAGCCGCTGGTGGTCTTCACCGCGACGCCGGGAGCCGAAGGAGACCTGAGCATCTACGCGTCCTTCGCAGGTCAGGAGTCCCAGATGCTCAAGAGCGAGCCTCCAGGCCAACGAAATGAGCCATCCGTGTGCCGACTGAGCGACGGAGGCTTTGCGGCCGCCTGGTCCTATGATGGTCAGGCGGTGGGCAACACGCTCGGCGTCGAGGGGGCCGTTCTGGATGCCGGAGGCGCGCTCGTGACGACCTTCGAGGTTACGACCGAGGTGGAGGGCAACCACTGGCTTGGGTACGTGGGGTGCGACCCCACGGGGGGCTTCACGGTGGTCGGCAGTCGCACGGACACCGATGACACGACCTTTGGGGTCTTCGCCCAGGCCTACAGCGCGGCAGGTGAGCTCCTCGGGGATGCATTTGGCGTGAACCCAACGCCCGAAGGCACGCAGGTGCAGCCGGTGGTCGGGATGGGCCCCGACGGCTCAGGCGTCGTGCTCTATGAGGACGCACCCGAGGACGGCAACTATGTGCTGACCGCTCGGGGCTTGGACAGCTCGGGAGGAGTCGGTG
>CALCNF010000583.1 GCA_937897815.1 uncultured Pseudomonadota bacterium
GCGAGCGCGGACAGCTGGTCCGATGTCTTCAAGGACACCGCGAGCTGGATGCTCTTCTATGAGGAGCTGGGCCTGGGCACCGTTCGAGCCTGCGATGAGCACGCGGACTGCGCTACCGATCACCTCGTCCTCGATCTGGACGTTCCGGTCACCTACGGCGCCGTTCCCTGCCACAATGACGACGACTGCGGCGAGTCGGCCTGCGGCACCGATGGGTACTGCGTGATGAAGCGCACCTGCTCGCCCGACCAGGCCTGCGCCCTCGGCCAGACCTGCAGCCTGGCGAACTTCGTGGCGCAGCCCGCGCCTGAGCCCGCCACCGCTTGCGGCGACCACGTCGCTGAGGTCCTCGGCTCCTGCGAGGGCGCTCCGGTCGCGTGCCAGACCAACGTGGACTGCGCGCCTCTGAGCTCCGGCTGCCAGGACTGCGAGTCCTCCTGCGTTGGCGCGACCGCCGGCACCCCGGACACCCTCGGCTCCTGCGATGACGCGGGCGCGGCCGCATGCTCGGCCGACGCCGACTGCGCGGGCGTCGCATGCCTCGGGTTCGTCGCCGGAACCCCCGATGTTGACGGCGCTTGCGTCGGCTCATGCCAGGGCTCGGACGATCACTGCTTCCCCGGCGCGAGCTGCACCGACTACGTCGCGTCGTACAACGCGGACGTCGAGTGCGCTGGCGGCGAGGTCTGCACAGAGACCTTCGGTACGGCCTCCAACTTCTGCACGACGCCCTGCTCTTCCAGCGGCGACTGCAGCGAGGACGCAGGCGAGCACTGCCTGAACCTGACGGGTGAGCTCAACCGAGGCTACTGCACTGTCCTGTGTAGCGACGACTCGGACTGCCTGACCAACGAGGGCCAGCACTGCGCCAAGGAGAGCGGAGCCGCGACGGGCACCTGCCGCACGGGCGTTTGCAACAACCCGACCACCGGCGAGCCGGTCACGGAGATCTTCGGTACGTCGCTCCGCGGCTCCACCCTGGTCTACCACCTCGACGGTCACATCCTGACCCACGACAACTTCCCCGACTACATGGAGAGCGACGCGGCGGACGGCGAGGCCGACGGCGATGGGCTCACGGCCGGAGAGGCCTGGGTCCGCTTCATCCATGCGGCGCCGAGCGATGGCGCCCTCGGCGCCAGCGTCAACGGTGTCACGATCGCCGGCGGTGAGTATGACGCTTCGCGCGACTACGATCCGGCGGATCCCGCCACCGCGAGCTTCATCACGAAGGTCCCGGCGGGCACCGGAGTCACGTTCGCCGTGACGGCCGGCGGCGCCACGGTAGCGGACACCATCGGCGACGTCATCGCCGACAACCACTACCTCATCATCTACAACGGTAAGGACGTCCTGATCCGCGGCGTGAGCTTCTCGAACTCCGAGCGCGGTATCCGCTTCATCCACGCCGCGAGCGGCGAGGGCAAGCTGGACTTCGCCGTCGCTGGCGCACGGCTGAACGAGGCGGTCGGCTACAAGCAGGCCACCGATTACCAACAGATCGCGGGCGCAAACCAGCGCGTGACGCTCACGCGCGCGGGAACCCGCGGCGATGTGAACTGCTACGTTTCCGATGGCATCGGTCGCTGCATCGGCTGGAGCCCAGACCTCGATGAGGACGACCTGGCTCGACGCGAGGAGATCAAGGCGGATCTGCCCGAGATGTTCGTCCTCTGCGAGAACGTGTACGACTCGATCTCCGCCAGCGATGAGGCCGAGATGGCCAAGGGCCTCGATAGCCTCTCGGATGCTCGCTACACGACGGACGGTGACTTCTACAATCCCTGTGGAGATCCCGACCTGGTCAGCGACCCGACCGCTCCAAAGAAGGTCGGAGACATTCGATACTCGACCTTCAACTGGGTCAACGGGATGATGCGCGCAGGCCCCTTGGGCTACGGCCCCTCCATCGCGGACCCGGAGACAGGCGAGATCCTCGCAGGCTTCTCCAACATCTACGGCGGCGCGGTGCACACCTACGGACAGTACGCCGCGGACCTGATCAGCCTGGTGAACGGCGACATCGACACCGACCAGATCGTGACCGGTGAGTGGATCCGAAAGTCCCTCGCTGGAAAGGTGAAGTCGGATGACGGCGAGACGGGCACCCAGTTCGGCGCCCTGGCCAACGCGACGGAGGCCAAGACCGACCACCCGCTCCTGCATCTCCACGAGGATGATCTGGCGGACCGTCACCCCCACGTGCATCACCACGGCCTGGCCGCCCTGATGGGAGCTCCTCAGCGACCCATGAAGGAGACGGACTTCCCAGAGCTGCACGAGTTCATGCGGAACCCGCACACGTGGCAGGAGCGCGTGGAGACGGAGCTCCCGCCCATCGAGACGGACTTCTATCACAAGCGCCTCGAGAAGCTGAAAGGCACCCACGTCGAGGAGATGATGCTCAACAACGAGATCATGGCCTTCGCTGACGGCTACGATCCGACCGGAGAGCTCTCCGCCTCCGAGATTCGCGATCAGATGTCGCCTCTGACCTGGGGCTCGAAGCACGCCATTCACATGCAGCAGCAGCGTGACGACTTCTTCGCTCGCAACAACATGTACATGGGCGAGTTTGTCGATGACGCGCTGTGGGGACTGGGCCAGGAGCTCAAGTACTCGCTTACGGACGTCGAGTGCACGGCCAATGAGGACTGCCCGGACTCCCCAGGCGGTTGCTCGGTGCCCGATCAGGACACCGGCGTGAGCACCTGCTACTACACCTACGATGACATTCGTCTCGAGGCGGGTCGACGCATCCTCAAGGGCGTCCTTGAGCACGAGATCGGCCACACGATCGGACTGCGTCACAACTTCTCTGGCTCGACCGACGTCTTCAACTTCTTCGACGAGTACTACGATATTCGTGAGAAGGAGCTGGTCTTGTGCCAGGACGACGCATGGTGTGATGACATCAAGGGCGAGGTCTGCGGCTACACGGAGTGTAACGCGGACGATGATTGCATGCCTGGCATGCCCTGCATCGACAACCAGTGCTCAGCGCCCTCCACCTCGGACCTCAATGACCTGGTGCCTACGGGTGTCTGCGCCGGCCAGATCCCGGACACGATCTGCCAGACGGCCGCGGACTGCCCGACCGACACCTCGCTGTGCGTGGTCGGTGAGTGCTACGAGCCTCGCGCCCAGCTGTCGCCCCGCGACTGGCTGACCGAGAACGAGAAGCGCGACAAGCGAACCGAGTACCAGTACACGACCGTCATGGACTACGGCGGCCGGTTCAACTCGGACTTCCAGGGTCTTGGTAAGTACGACTACGCGGCCATCCAGTTCGGCTACGGTCAGCTGGTCGACACCTACGCCGATGACTCCAACCTGCGCGACCGCGTGAACTCGGCGGCTCTGGCCTCGGGCTCGAGCGCCTCTCAGTGGTCTTACTTCCTCAACACCCGGTACTGGCCGGGGCGAGGCACTGGCTTCTGGCATCCGTTCAACTACCTGAACAACTACATCGGTGTTGAGGCCAACCTCAACCGCCTGCCGCGACCCTATGAGCAGGTGAAGTACCAGCACGAGATGGTTCGAAACGATGTGCGAGAGTTCATCGACTATGACTCCATCGAGGTGCCCTACGAGTTCTGCTCCGACGAGTACCGCGGCAACATGGGCTGCTACATCTTCGATATGGGCATCGACGCTGGCGAGATGGCCAGCCACGCGATGGACCAGCTCGAGCAGTACTACATCTTCGACGCCTTCAAGCGCGAGCGCCTCTACTTCGGTCGATACGGCTCGGGCATGAGCTACTTCTTCCGGATCTTCGGACGCTACATGAACGTCCTGGGCGACGTCGGAATGTACTACGGCTTCTACGACACGCTGCTCTTCCGGTACTCCTGGTACAACTCCTGGAAGGACCGTCCCTTCGGTGGCCGAACCCTCGAGCGCGCCGCGCTCAAGTCGTTCGGATATCTCCAGGACGTCGTGACCTCCCCGGCCCCGGGCTCGTACGTCTTCGACAACGTGAAGAACGCCTACGTAAACACGCACCTGGAGCCTGGAGCCACGGACAGCGAGTTCGACATTCCTCTCGGCGTGGGTCGCTACCCCTACACCCAGTTCGGCCAGCAGATGGGCTACAATTACTGGGAGCACCCGCTCTGGTTCGGCTCCTTCTGGGAGAAGTACGGCGCGCTGATCACCCTGACGGACTCTACGGCGTACTTCGTCGACAACTCCGTGGGCGAGCTCAGCGTGGGCGCCGGCACCTCGGTCGGCTTCAACACGGTGTTCACCGACGAGATGAACCTCTTCCTTGGCTCCATGATCGCGGGTGACCTGCAGCACTACTCAGGTCGCGTGGTCCAGAACCAGTTCGCTCCGTTCTCGGTGGCGACGAAGCAGGACCTGGGTGAGCAGGTTGAGCCGGCGCTCAACACATTCACCTTGAAGCTGTACGCGGCGGTCTACGGACTCGCGAACCTGCCCTCCGGCTTCGACCCGCGGTTCATCGACTCCACGGCGGTCTTCCTCGAGGGTGAGGCCATGGATTACGCCCACGCCAATGAGCCGGGCGTGACCACGCACCGCTTCGAAGATCCCATCGGCGGTAAGGTCTACATCGCCTTCGGCAACAACTATGGTGAGGCTGACTCCCTGAAGGTATCCGCCGGCGCGACGCTGGTTGAGGAGGCCAACGACCTGGCCGACAAGTGGTCGGATGCGACCGGCGTCGAGCGGGTCCGCTACGAGCAGGAGCTCCACAACACGGTCGAGGTTCTCGACCTCTTGCGCGAGCTCAACCTGATCTACGGCAACACCGCGATGAGCCTGTAGGAGGGATGAACATGAGTATTCATACGATGATGACTGGAGCCTCTGACATGCTTTCCACCACCACCCGATCGCTCGCTCTCGCTTGCGCCGTCGCATTCGCCCTCGGGGCCTGCGCGACGCCCGAGGAGATTGACCGCGTTCAGCCTGACCTCATCGAGAAGTCGACCCTGCTCGGCTCCGAGTGGTACACCCTGCAGACGGTCGTCGATGGCCCCTACGCCGCCGGCCGCGCCTTCCCTGGTCTCCAGGGAGCGCTCGACCGCGGTGTCTTCGAGGTCGAAGAGGACTATCTCTACCTCTATCGAACCTACGAGTTCGTGGAGGGCGTCGAGGAGCAGGGCATCCGCTCCGACGTGGATGAGCCGCTCCTCGACGAGAACGGAGATCCGATCACCTACGAGAAGACCCTGCCCGATGGCACGACCACGACGGCCGTGCGCTACATCTACCGCAGCAACTTCTTGAGCCGGTGGCGAATCACCTCTCACACGGACGTCCGGAAGAGCTACAATCCGGCCACCGGTGAGGAGTCCAACGTGCTCACGGAGGACAGCTCCGAGAAGCACTGGTACGAGCGCAAGTTCATGCGCGTCGACTTCGCCAGCAACTCGGACATGGGCAGCGCCTTCGGCATGACCATGGGAATCTACGACGGTGAGACTGGACCGGAGGACCTGAAGTTCCGCATGGAGGACGACGGTACCTACATGGACTTCTCCATCCGTCACATCGTCGAGGCGCCGACGGTCTACTACGGGGCCTATGGCTACATCCCGAAGTGCCTCTTCTACAGCTGGTTCACCCAGAGCTACTTCGAGTGCGATCGTGAGGAGTGGGAGGTCCGATACTCCTACATGCGGGTCGACCCGAACAACACCTACAAGCCGATGTATCACGACGACCAGATGCTCGGTAAGTTCGGCTACTTCCGAGTGGGTCGCGCCGAGTGGGACGAGACCTACGGGACCACCTACTCCGACGCCCATCGTCTCGGTCGACGGTTCGCCATCTGGGAGGACTACATCGACGCGGACGGCGACGGTGACCTCGACTACGAGGACATGACGCCCAAGCCCATCGTCTACTATCTCACGGAGGAGTTCCCCCGAGAGCTCGTCGGCGGTTCGCTTGATCTGGCCGATCAGTGGAACAAGCCCTTCATGGAGGTCGTCCAGCACTTCAAGCCGGACTACGACGGTCGGATGTTCATCCTCTGCGAGAACAATCTTATGGAGGCGGCGGCCGCGAGCGCCGCGGATCCGGATGCTCCGATGGCGGAGACCGATCCGAGCATCTGCAAGGACATGGACGAGCCCAAGCGACTCGGTGATCTCCGCTACCACCTCCTGTCCTCGATCAACGATCCCACGACCGCTGGTCTGTACGGCTATGGACCGATGCACGCTGACCCGATCACCGGTGAGACTGTGCACGCCAACGCCTACATGTACACGGCCAACATCCGACTCGGCGCGCGAAACGCCGTGGACATGATCGAGTACGCGTCGGGCGTTCAGAACTTCGTGGAGGCCACCCAGGCCCAGCACATCACCACGAACATCAAGGCCAAGAGCCTCAAGGCGACGATGCGTGCGCCGCGCGCCACCGGTGTGTCGGATTTGGCGAGCGCGCAGATGGCCAGTAACACGGTCCTGCCGCCGAACGCTGAGGCCGTGATGACCGGGATTGGCATCGAGATGACCGACATGGACGAGGCCCGCGTGGGTATGTCCAAGATGCTCGGAACGACTGACTTCGATTGGGTCTTCAAGAACCCGACGACCGCGTCGATGATGGGCTTCCCGGTGGAGGATCTGGAGCACTTCCATGATCCCGATGGGCTCCTCGACGAGGTCCTCGACCCGCTCGCCTTCAACTCCGAGGACGCGATGCTCCATGGCCAGGCGCGCCTAGACCACCTGGGCTCTGAGGCGATCTGCATGGGCGATCACTTCGACAACTCGTTCCGTGGCCTGGCCGCCGAGTATCAGTCGAAGTACGACAAGTCGGTCTGCGAGGGTCTGCAGGGACGCGATGACCTGATCTTCGACTACTCCGTCTTCGACGAGCCGGGCGCATACTGTGGTGATGACGCCTCGGTCTGCGGTGACGGTCAGCTGTGCACGTTCCTCGACCAGGGACTGTCTGCGGGCAAGTACTGCGTGACGCCCTGCTCGACGTCGGTGCTCCTCGACCAGCTCCGAAAGGAGATTCGTCGTGTGAATCAGATCAGCGAGTTCCAGTACTGGGACCCGAACGCTCTGTATACGGACGTGAAGGACGGCACGGTCATGGCCTCCCAGAACGCCATGAAGGAGCTGATCGAGGTCACTCGTGAGGAGGTCTTCCTCGATGTCTTCTCGCGCATGTGGTCCACGGTGGCGCTGCACGAGGTCGGCCACAACGTGGGTCTGCGACACAACTTCGCCTCCTCGACGGACTCCCTGAACTACTTCGACGACTACTGGTCCATCCGCGGCACCACGAACGCCGACGGCGACTGGTTCCCGAGCACGCTCTGGACCTCGGACACCGAGGCGGAGACCGCTCAGCGCATGCGCGAGTATCAGCAGTCGACCGTCATGGAGTACGGCGCGTCGTTCAACGCGCGGCATCAGGGGCTTGGCTCCTACGACCACGCGGCGATTCACTTCGGATACGGCGAGCTGCTCACGGCGTTCGACAACCCACCGGCTCACGAGGAGTGGTCTCCGCTGATGCGTGATCCCGAGGACGATGATCCCACCGAGTACGCTATCTCGGGTACCCGTCAGGCGCCGCTGGCGCGCGCCATGCGGCACGTTCACTACACCAACCTGCCGGAGATGTTCGACGGGGTGGAGAACATGCAGGGCCGTCACCTGGTGTACTGGAAGGACCTGGTCCTCAAGGATGACGCAGGCGACATGGTGACCTGTGGAGCCATGGACGACCCCTACGACTCCGAGATCTGTGGCGTGGAGGGCTCCTACTGCACGGCGACCATCCAGGGCTACTACTGCTCGAACCCCGAGGTCACCGAGGTTCCGTTCCGCTTCTGCTCGGACGAGTACAACCGCACGAGCCCGGACTGCAACACGCGTGACGAGGGCACCGACGTCTTCGACATGGTGCTGAACTCCATCGAGGACTACGAGTCCTACTGGCCGTTCCGCGCCTACGCTCGAGACAGCGACTTCTTCTTCCCGGGCACGTCCTACTACGGTCGAATCCAGGGAGATATGGCCTTCTGGCGAAAGCACTTCGAGCACTGGGCGTACGACTACGCGCGGTACAACAAGAACGACTGGTGGTCGAACAACCATGGTGATGGTCTCGCCTGGCACGAGGACGTCAACGGCGGTCTCGGAAAGACCCTGGCCGTGAAGGAGATCTTCACCCACGTGGCGAACATCTTCGGTCGACCCTCGGACAGCTACTACGGTTGGAACAACCAGAAGGAGCGCTACGAGCCGGTCATCTCGAACGGCAAGAACTCGTACTCGAACATCTTCCAGGTGCGCGAGGACCAGGGTGCTCGTCCCATGTACCCGTCCTACGACTTCAGCGGCTACAGTCTCGTCCCGAGGCGCGCTGGTACGTTCTACGATCGTATGGCCGCGCTGCAGTGGATGACCTATCCGACGATGATGTTCGTCCGAGGTCGCGACAAGGGCTACGACATCCGTCGGTTCCGCCTGAACTTCGCGGACATCTGGCCTCAGCGTGTCGCGAACATCCTCTCGGGACTCGTGACCTCGGATCCGGTCCCGTTCGGCTGGTGCATCGAGCATGACGGCGTGCCCCCGACCGAGGGCGGCAACGGCGATCCCATCCGGGTGAAGCCACGCAAGTGGTTCGGCACCCAGGCGGAGCTCGACGAGTACTACGACAACTGCGTCGCCCTGACGCCCGAGCCCGAGTACTCGTTCCCGACGACCCAGTACCGCCTCCCGGCGCTGGCGACCATCTACGGCATGTCCTGGATGTCCGGCACCTTCAACCGCTCGTACACGGACCGCACCCGTCTGTGGCTTGAGGGAGATGGCGCGGACATCACGATCCCGCCGAACTTCGAGGTGGTCTCGTTCACCGAGCCCTTCAGCGGCAAGACCTACAAGTCTGCTTACGACCCGGCTGAGTTTGATCCAGACAACACCCCGACGCCCCGTGAGACGGTGCCCGCCTCGGACTTCGAGGAGCACGGACATACGTACTTCCCGGCGGCCTGGATGGTGGGTCAGGCTCAGGAGCAGTTCGACGCCTACGGTGGCAACATGAGCGCTCTTTCGGACGACTACCCCTACAGCGATCTTCAGCAGACGATCGGCCGTATGGAGATCATCCGAGGCCTGTACCGCTACCTTGAGTTCGGCATGTAAGCCGGGCTTCAGGAGCTCCTACAAGAGAGGGCAGCGCGGGCGACCGCGCTGCCCTTTTCTTTGGGGCCCCTCACGGTCGGCGCAGGATCACGTACCAGGCGCCCTCTCCACCGAGCTCCCGAGGCGCCCGAAACGAGCGGGCGACCCAGCCCTCAAAGTCCGTCTGGAGCCAGGTCGGCAAGGTGTCGCGCAGGAGCATGCTGCCCGAGCGCGAGTGGAGGCCTCGGCCGCAGATGATACGCACCATTCGTGCGCCGGACATGGCGCTGTTGGCCAGGTAGGACCCCACGGTCTTGCGCGCCTCTCGTTGGGTCATGCCGTGCAGATCCAGCTCGGAGTCATGTCGCAAGCGGCCTTTTCGGATCATGCGCGTGATCGCCTCTGTAGACTCGCTCCATGGGTCGGGAGCGGGAGCCAGCGCCGGGCGGTCTTCTTCCTTGATCGGTGCTGATGTGAGCTCCCGTATCGTCTCTTCAAAGAGGCGACTGGCCTGGGTGTCCGACTCGCGAACCACAGGCGTCAGCGACGCAGGGCTGGGCTCCTGAGTTCTCGCCTCAGGCGCCGGGTCGATCTCTGGCGCGCTCGGGCCCCGTCCTTCCCAGAGCTCCCCCATGGCCTCCTCGAAGATCTTCGAGGCCTCGGCCTCGGTCTCGAGGAGCTCTCTCTGCCTGTGATCGGGCAGGTCCTTGGGGGCCTCGCCTCCAGCCCCCTGCTGCGTTTCGGCGGCCTCGACCGCTTCCAGAAACGCCCTGTCCTCACGGGTCCTTACAGCGCTCCCCGCGGGCCCCAGTCCCATGGAGGCCATCTCTCGCTCGAACAGTTCATCGTCATCGGTCATGACATCTCGCCCAGCCATCTGGTAGAGGGGATTCCCCAAGCAGGTCCTTGCCCACGAGTCACCAGGATACGCCATGCGCTTGTCGAGATACCACGCCCCGACCTTGAGAGAGGCTCCCCGAGACGCGGAGGTCCGCAGTCATGAGCTCCTGGTGCGCGCCGGCTTCATACGGCAGCTGGCCGCGGGCATCTACAATCTGATGCCTCTGGGCCTGCGGACCGTCACCAAGATCGCGAACATCGTTCGCGAGGAGATGAACCGCGCGGGCGCGGCCGAGGTGCTGATGCCCGCGGTTCAGCCTGGCGACCTCTGGTCGGAGTCGGGGCGTTGGGAGAAATACGGTCCTGAGCTCTTGCGCTTCCAAGACCGCAAGGGGAACGACTTCTGTCTTGGGCCTACTCACGAAGAGGTGATCGTCGACCTGGTGCGTCGAGACGTCCGTTCCTACAAGCAGCTGCCCCTGAACCTCTATCAGATCCAGGCCAAGTTCCGAGACGAGATCCGGCCGCGCGCGGGACTGATGCGCGGGCGTGAGTTCATGATGAAGGACGCCTACTCCTTCGACGTGGATGACGCCGCCGCCCACGAGAGCTACCAGGCCATGTTCGCTGCCTATGAGCGGATCTTTGAGCGCTGTGGTCTCGCCTTTCGCGCCGTCGAGGCGGACACGGGGAACATCGGTGGCTCGCTCTCCCATGAGTTCCAGGTGCTCGCCGAGACGGGTGAGGACGCCATCGTCTCTTGCCCTGATTGTGGCTATACGGCGAACGTCGAGATGGCCGAGCTCCCGAGCGCATCGCCCGCCGAGCCAGCGGCCTCTGGCGCGGCTCCCGTCGTTGTAGATACGCCAGGTAAACACACGGTCGAGGACGTCTGTGGGTTCATGGAGGCCTCACCGGAGCGCCTGATCAAGACCCTGATCCTCGACGTCGATGGGGAGCCCGTGGCCGCGCTGGTGCGCGGGGACCGAGAGCTGAACCCGCTCAAGGTAAAGCGCCTCTATGGTGCCGACAGCGCAGAGCTCGCCCACGACGGCATCGTCACAGAGGTCACGGGAGCGCCCGTCGGCTTCGCCGGGCCCGTCGCCCTGGGCATCCCCGTCGTGGCCGATCCCGAGGTCATGGCCCTCACCGACGCGATCTGCGGAGCGAACTCGGGCGACCAACATCTCTCCGGTGTGATCCCCGGACTGCACTTCCAGCCTGCCCATGTCACCGACCTTCGTATGGCACAGGACGGAGATGGATGCGCTCGCTGCGGCGGCACTTTGAAGGCCTACAGGGGCATCGAGGTGGGACACGTCTTCTTCCTTGGAACCAAATACTCCGAGGCCATGGACTGCACGTTCCTCAACGCCGAGGGTAAGTCCAAGCCCATGGTGATGGGCTGCTACGGCATCGGGGTCACCCGCATCATGGCGGCCGCCATCGAGCAGCATCACGACGACAACGGGATCGCCTGGCCTATGGCGCTCGCGCCCTTTGAGGTGGCCGTGATCCCCCTCGGAAAGCCGGGAGACGAGGCCTCCGAGGTCGCCGCCGGTCTCTATCAGGAGCTCCTCGACTCGGGCGTCGAGGCGATCCTCGATGATCGCAAGGAGCGGCCTGGCGTGAAGTTCAACGACGCGGAGCTCATCGGCTACCCCCTGCAGATCGTCGTGGGAAGCCGTGGTCTGGCCGAGGGTGTCGTCGAGTTCAAGGACCGCGCCGCTGGTAGCAAGGATAGCGTGGAGACGGGAGCGGTCGTCGAGCTCGCCACCGCCCGGGTCAAGGAGGCGAGGGCATGACACCCAGAGAGCGTCTCATCGTCGCCATTGACGAGCCGGATGTGGCGGCCGCGCGTGCGCTGATCGCGCGCCTCGAGGGGGCCGTGGATCGCGTGAAGGTCGGCATGACCCTTTACTACCGCGCAGGACCCAGCTTCGTTCGAGAGCTGGTCTCCGAGGGCTGGAATGTCTTCGTAGACCTCAAGTGTCACGATATCCCCCACCAGGTCGCTGGAGCCGTGGGTGGCCTCGCGGAGCTCGGCGCCGAGCTCATCACGGTCCACGTCGCTGGCGGTCGTCAGATGCTTGAGGAGAGCGTGCGCGCCGCTGAGGGCTCGGGTACGAAGATCCTGGGCATCACCGCGCTCACCAGCCTGGACGCGCAGAGCCTGTCCGAGATCGGGCCGCCCACGACGCCGGAAGCTCTGGTCGCGACGCGCGCCTCGCTGGCCTATGACGCGGGTCTCGACGGTGTGGTCTCCTCTCCCCTTGAGGCGGCCTCCGTGCGCGCCCGAGTTGGGGCCGCCTTTGAGATCGTGACCCCGGGGGTTCGCCCCCATGGGTCTTCGACCGATGATCAGCGTCGCATCGCGACCCCTGGAGACGCCATCTCGTGGGGGGCGAGTCGCCTCGTGGTCGGTCGCCCCATCACGCGAGCGGAGGACCCAGCGACGGTCGCCGCTGAGATCCTCGGCGAGATCGAGGCCGCTCTGTGAGTCGGATTTACGGCCCGCACGCCATCGGCGATCTGCTCACCACCGCGCCGGAGGCGGTCGCGAGTCTTCTCATGGCTCCCGGAAAGAAGACCGGTCCCGAGGCCGACCAGGTCATTCGGCGAGCTGAAGAGCTCGGTATCCCTGTGCACACCGTCGATCGTCGGGAGCTGGAGAGCCGTCGTGGCGGTCGCGGGGGCGCGTCGATCGCCGCGGATGTTCGACTGGCTCCCGCCCTGGAGCTGGAGTCTCTTGAGGGCGCGGCGGGCGAGCCGCAGCTGATCATCGCCCTGGATGGCGTGACCGATCCCCACAACCTCGGCGCGATCCTCAGGAGCGCCGCGGCCTTCGGCGCTCGAGCGGTCCTCTGCGGTAAAGACCGGAGCGCGCCTCTGAACGACGCGGCCGTGCGCGCCTCGGCTGGAGCCGTGGCCCACGTGCCCGTGATCCGAGTCACGAACCTCGCGCGCGCGCTCCAACAACTACAGAAGCGCGGGTTTTGGGTGTACGGCATGGCCGCTGAGGCCCCCCAGTCCATCTATGAGACCGATCTCGCCGGGCCCGTGGTCCTCACGTTTGGCGCTGAGGGCGCGGGTCTGCGCGCGGGCGTGGGCCGGGCCTGTGACGGTCTCGTGTCCCTGCCTATGGCTGGCCGGATCGCGTCTCTCAACGTGTCGGTCACGGCGGGAATCGCCGCGGCGGAGTTCTGTCGTCGGTCGCTCGCGGGAAAGTGAGCAAATGCAGCGGGTTGCGGCGCTCTTCATAAGACGCCTAAACCCAATGAACTAGACGGTTGACACGCTCTCGGTGCGCGCGTATAAGGCGCATCCTTCGCGCGTACGGGACTCCGTTCGTGCAGAGGACAACCGATGCTGGCGTAGCTCAACGGTAGAGCAGCTGATTTGTAATCAGCAGGTTGCGGGTTCGAGTCCCATTGCCAGCTCCA
>CALCNF010000584.1 GCA_937897815.1 uncultured Pseudomonadota bacterium
AAAGCGCACCTCGACCGTGATGGGCATCCAGGGATCGTCGAGAAGCTCACGCTCGAGGACGCGTCCCAGATCTTTGGTGATGTAGCCCGTGAGGGTCTCCAGGGGTCCGCCCAGGAGCGTGAAGGCCATGAGGCGGCCGTGACTATGACGGTACCCGCACGCGAAGTACTGGCTCGAGCGGGCGTGGACGCGGAGCGGGACCACACGCCCCGAGTTCTCGTAGCGGTCGGCGATCAGGCGAGAGACCGTCGGCCAATTGCGCGGATCCTTATCCGGCGCGTCCGCGAGCGCGGGCGCGCTCATCATCAGACTCGCGGCAATGGCGAGGCATATTCCCGTGGAGCGTCTCACCGGGACGACTATTTCCTCTCGGGCAATCCATGCCAAGTTTCGGCCCCAAAATCAGGAGTTCCGTTACGGAAGGGCAGTCTAAACGTCGTCTCCTTGTAGCGCCCGAACTTCCGAACCGCGGCCGGAACTCGCGCGTCGAAACAGGGAAGGGCGGCCCATGAAAAAGTCTGGGAAAATTGCTCGACCCGAGGACAGCCCGTAGATCCGATCCTGACTCATGACGACCAAATACCAACGATTTACTCGGCATCACAGACAGTACAGGCGGCCTTCCGTACGCCAGGTCCTGGTCGTCTGGGCGACCGCAGGCCTGCTTGGCGCAGGCGTCGCGCACGCTGAAGCCGAGGGGGACGAACGTCCAACGGTCGCGCCCGCGGCGGTCATGCTGAGCCCTGTTAGCGATGACGCGATCGCCTCGGGGGTCAAGCGCATGGTTCCGGCCATGGTGCAGCAGGAGGGGACGCGCCGAGCGGCCTCGGCCTGGCGCTCGGCGCTGAACGACGCGCTCCTCGGCCAGGAGCTTGGACTCGTCGAGTATTACAGCGACGAGGGGACGCCCATCTTCACGGACGCGGACGGGTTCACGAGCACAGGCCGCCGGGCCTTCGCCCTGCTTCATGAGGCTCCCTACCACGGGCTGAGTCATCTCCAGGCCTCCCTGCAGGACATTCGCCGGCTCTCTCGAGCGATGCAGAGCCGGGTTCGAGATACCTTCGCCAGCGCGACCGCTGGCCCTGACGATCTGGTTCAGGCCTGGAAGGCCTCACGGGGGGCAGACAATCGGCTCGCCTCTACCGCCGCCGTGCTCGGCGCGAGCCACGAGGATTTCGCCCGGGCGACAGAGGCCGCCACGCTGCGAGCTCAGCGAGCCGCCGTCGAGCAGGCGCGCCTGGAGATCGGGCTGGCTTCAGCGTTGACGAATATGGCCGCGCACATGGAGCACCGTCCTTGGATCGGCGGGACGCTCCGAGACGACCAGCGCCAGGAGATCTCTCCTGATGCCCTCTGGTTTGCTGAGCCGTCTCCCCTGGAGTCGGATACGGTGGAGGACCTGTTCGAGGCCGCGCAGCAAGGCGATGAGGTGCTGTGGGACTGGTTCGAGGCTCGTCTCCCGCGCGGGGAACAATACATGGGGCTTGTTGGCGCGGCGCGTCACTATGCCGCGCTCTGCAGCCGAGGCGGTTGGGAGCCCGTGGAGAAGCCGTGGGCGACTCGAGGTCGTCAGTGGAAGGACCAGGAGCGGGTCAGCAAGTTGCAGCTTCGGCTCGCCCAGGAGGGCTTCCTGGCAGAGGAGCCCACGGGGATCTACGACGACGCGACCGTTGAGGCCATGAAGGCCTTCCGGAAGAGCCATCAGATTCGCTCAGGGAAGGGGACCTTTGACAAGGAAGTCGCCGCGGCCATGAACCTCCCGTGTGAGCGCAAGCTGCAGATCATCCTCTTGAATCTGCGGCGATGGCGACACACAGCTCGAACGGACGAGGACACCTACATCGAGACGAACATCCCAGCGATGGAGGTGAGCCTCGTCATCGAGGGTGAGCAGGTGGCGCGAGAGCGAACGGCCGTCGGTTCAGGCAAGGCTCGCTGGAGCCCTGAGTTCAAGAGGTACCGCATCCCCCAGGCGACGCCGATCATGCAGGGCTCCGTGTCTCGGGTCGTCGTGAATCCCTGGTGGAATGTTCCCGGGAGCATCTACGAGGGTGAGTACAAGCGGAAGATCGACAACGACCCCACTTGGCTGGAGCGCAACGGTTACGTGCTCAAGCCGACCGCGCTCGGCGCGCGGCTCGTGCAGCTGCCGGGGCCGAAGAACTCCCTGGGTCAGCTCAAGATGGTCTTCGAGAACGACGCGAGCATCTACCTGCACGACACACCGAAGAAGGGGTGGTTCAAGTACGACCGACGCGACGTCAGCCACGGCTGCATTCGCGTGCAGAACGTCTTTGATTTCGCCTCAAAGGTGGTCGTCCACGACCGGAAAAAGCAGGGGAGAAAGTTTGGGCAGCGACGCCTCTGGCAAATGGCAAACGCCAACACGAGCCACACACAGGCCGTCGCTATTCACGATCCCGTTCGAGTCTTCCTTGAGTACTACACGGCCTCGGTGGACGTGGACGGACACGTGCGGTTCCATCCGGACATCTACGATTATGACCGGACGGTTCTCGACGGCCCTCGAACACGCGGTGGCCGCAAGAGGGCACGCTAGAAGCGGACCGTCGCCTCGAGCTTGGCTCCCTCGAACTCGGGGAAGATTCGGCAGATGCCGCCGGAGCACTTCAGCCCACCCTTGGAGCGACCCGCGAAGACGCGGACGTAGGTGCTCGGCGTAAACCGGTATTGGACATGGGCGCCGGGGTAGAACGTTGCGGGGACACCCAGGAAGGCCTCCTCCTTGGCGCGTGTCGCTTCATCGGTGATGTACTCGCCCTGGGCCGTGAGGGACCAGTGTGGGGCGAGGGTCCAGGTCACGTACGCCGTGCCCTCCATGTAGTCGTCCGCCAGGTCGCTTCCCGTCGCGTTCGATCCCGCGTCGGGGTTCTTGGACCGAAACTCATGGTTGAGGTGGAACTGCAGGTCTTGCCCCGGCTTGATCAGGACGTAGGCGTCCAGGTCGATGTGAAACATCTCCAGGCGTGTCAGCTCCTCATCCGGAGCCCACTCCCGACGAAATCCCGATTGAATCAGGTAGCGGTTGCCCGACTTCGTGCGACCCTCCCAGCCCGCATAGCTGTGCAGGGTCCACTCATGCTCGATGGGAGCGTTCTCGAAGATCGCCGCTGACGCGAAGACTCGCCCCCTGCGCTCCGCGAGGCGGTGGTCGACCTTCGCGTGCCCTCCCGTGACGTTGGAGTTGTTCACCACCCGCTGGTCGATCCGCTCCAGGGTGGGCGGCGCGATGTAGGGGAAGACCTGGGTGATCGCCTCCTCACTTGAGGTCTCAGGATGCAGGCTCGAGTTCACTGCGAAATTGTCGTAGTGCTTGGCCTCAAGGAGGACGCTCGTTCGGTCGAAGAACATCGTGGCCGAGCCGTAGACGGCCAGCCCATCGTTCTCGACGAGCTCGTAGCCGTCCTTCGTGTTGCGCTCCGAGTTGTTCATGAGCGTGTTGGCCTCTCCATACAGGCTGAGGCTGTTCCAGAGGCGCTTGAGCTCCACGCTGCTGCCCATGATCATGGTTCGCAGAAAGCGCTCCCCGCCGATCGGGTCTTGATCGATTCCGTCGGGCACCAGGCTTCCGATGGAGCCCAGGAGGTCGGAGTGCCGTCGCTCCACATCCACAAACTGGGCGCCGATGATGACCTTGGGCGATGGTCGCGCCTCCAGTCGTGTCGCCAGGACGAGATCGAGGGGGTCTGGGACCAGCTTCTCGTCGACGCCATCGACATTCACGACGTTCGTGAGACCCGCGTGAATTCGCGCCGAGAATCGCTTCGACTTCCAGACGGCGTGCGCGCCTCTGAGGCTCACGTCAAAGCCGAGGTCATCGACCTTACGCAGGCTGAGCGCCATGCCCCGCCCAAAGGAAGCGTAATCATCGCCGGCTGTGAGCCGCCAGGACCCCAGACGAGCCTTGAGGTAGAGCTCCTCGATTCGCAGGTCATTCTGATACTGGCTGGAGGGTGGGTTCGTGAACAGCGCCGCGTCCAGCCGTGTCCCGAACGTCAGGTTCTCTCGCCGCAGACGCACCGTGAGTCGGTTACGGAAGTCGATGACGTCGGGGGCCTTCTCCTTCAGGTTGGCGTCGTCCAGCTTCGCGTGCCAGTCGGCGAGGAAGGTCTCCGTCACGTCCATGGTCACTGGAGGCGGCCCCTTTTGCAGGGTGAGTGCGCCCGCCGACTGCCCGTAGGTGAGCTCGACGCCTCCAAGCGCCACGAGCGCCGACAATGCGATGAGAGGGGCTCGCCTCATCCGCCGAGGCCCAGGAGGTCCTTGACCGTGGCGATGATGTGCTCAGACTCGCTCAGCTGGAACCCCTCGATCGTCTTCGCGACCTGACCGTCTTTGGCGAGGATCACCGTGAATGGAGCGACCGTACGAGGGTTGATGGCCTGGGCGATCGAGGTGTCCTCATCGACGACGACCTGGAAGGTGTAGCCCTGGGTCTGGATATAGGGTTCCACGCCCGAGACCGTGTCGGGGCCGTCGAGGCTCACGCTCAGGACCTTCAACCCCTTCGAGCCGTAGTCGTCGTGCAGCTGCTGGATCAAGGGCATCTCTGTCTTGCAGGGCTCGCACCAGGTAGCCCAGAAGCTGATGAAGACCACCTCGGAGCCGATATGCGCGCTCAGGTCAAAGGTCTCGCCGTTGATGTCTGTCGCCTGGAAGATCGGTACGCCTGCGGTTGTTGACTCTGCAGGGGCCGGGTTTGTGGCCCCGGTATCGCTGGTCGCGGCCCCGGTGGTCGCGCATCCGGTCATCATCAACAGGATCCCCAATCCCAGGAGCTTCAGCAGGTTGTTCACGGTCTCTCCTTTGGTCTCGCCTGGTCGTGGCGCTTCACGGAAGCCTACACGGGCAGACCGTGCACCGACAAGGGACGCCGACTCTCCGGAGAACTCGCGCTCCTTGTGGAGGCGCTCGCCAGGGCTGAGACGGAATAAGGCCAAGCAGTTTGACGGGTTGCAGGTCCACTGCGAACATCGTGAGCGCACGTTTTTCCACGTTGGAATCTGCGTCACAGGCGGTCTCAAAACATGAGAAAAAGTCACTGGTTGAGCGGCCCTCTCGCCGCCATCGCTGTTCTGCTCCTCGCGAGCGCGAGCCCGCACGCTCGCGTCAGCGCTCCCGCAAGCGCGGCCGACGCGCCCGCAGAGGCGACTCCAACGAAGAAGCTCTCGAAGAAGCAGGCCGCGGCGGAGGCGCGTCGTAAGAAGGCCGAGGCTCGAAAGGCGGCGAAGAAGAAGAGGGCGGAGGAGCGCGCTCGGAAGAAGAAGGAGCGCGAGGAGGCGCGCCGCGCCAAGAAGGACGCGGCGATCAAGAAGCGCGCGAAGGCCCAGGCCGACAAGAAGGCCCAGGACCTGGAGGCGAAGCGCGCAGAGCAGGAGGCCTCGGAGAAGGCCGCCGCGGAGCGCGCTGCTGAGGAGAAGGCCGCCGCGGAGCGCGCCGCGAAGGAGAAGGCGCAGCGAGCGGCCCAGCGGAAGGCGGAGCGCGAGATCGCGTCACGAAAGATCGACGCCATGGCGATGTCCCTGCGCGAGACCGTGAGCGTGAACGCGCTGCGGGTCGACAACACGGTCAAAGAGATGGTCGCGGTCGGCGGGGATGGTGAGGCGGG
>CALCNF010000585.1 GCA_937897815.1 uncultured Pseudomonadota bacterium
ATGCTCGCAGTGTTTCGAATCGACGCTGACCGCTCGGCGGCGGAGGCCGCCCAAAGTGGGGTGGAGGCGGCCCACGACGCCCTGGAGCGCCTCGAGGAGCTCTCGGCGCGTCGGGTGGCCGACGGCTTCCTCCCGCTCCGCGCGGGCATCGCCCTGCACATCGGCACCGTGGTCTACGGGAACATCGGCGCGTCGAGCCGGCTGGACTTCACGGTCATGGGCGGCGCCGTGAACCTTGTGGCGCGGATTCAACACCTCACGGGCTCGGCTCACGAACCGCTTCTCTTCTCCGACAGGATCGCGGAACATCTCGGCGCCGCGACGGAGTCGGTCGGCGTCCACGAGTTCAAGGGCGTCTCGCGACCCGTCGAGGTCTTCAAGAGCGTTCGAGAGCCCTGAGCATGTCCAACTACCTCATCGCAGCCCTGTATCACTTCGTGGCGCTCCCCGACTTTCGGGAGCTCCGCGTGAAGCTCGACGAGCTGTGTCGCGCCCGAAACATCAAGGGCACGCTGCTCCTGGCCGAGGAGGGGATCAACGGGACCATCGCGGGCGTCGAGGAGGACATGCGGTGGTTCCTCTCCGAGCTCCGGAGCGACCCGCGTCTCGCCGGGCTCAAGCACAAGGAGAGCTGGGCTGAGAAGACCCCGTTCGTACGGCTCAAGGTGCGCCTGAAGAAGGAGATCGTCACCATGGGCGTTCCGGGCGTGGACCCGACCGAGCGCGTCGGCACCTACGTGAAGCCCAAGGACTGGAACGCGCTCATCAGCCAGCCCGATGTCCTTCTCATCGACACGCGCAACACCTACGAGACGAAGATGGGCACCTTCCAGGGCGCCACTGACCCGGAGACGGAGTCCTTCCGCGAGTTCCCCCAGTGGGTACAGGACCGGGAGGGGCTCACGCCGAAGACCCGGATCGCGATGTTCTGCACGGGGGGCATCCGCTGCGAGAAGGCGTCGTCTTATATGCTCGGGGAGGGCTTCGAGGAGGTCTATCACCTCGAGGGGGGCATCCTTCAATACCTGGCGGACGTGCCCCAGGAGGAGAGCCTCTGGGACGGCGAGTGCTACGTCTTCGACCGCCGGGTGTCCGTGAACCACGACCTTCAGCCTGGCCGCTACGAGGCGTGCCGCGCCTGCGGCCTCCCGCTCACCGATGAGGACAAGGCCCATCCCCACTTCGTCCACGGCGTGTCCTGCCCCTACTGCCACGGCCACACGTCGGAAGAGCGAAAGGAGCGCTTCGCTGAGCGCCAGCGCCAGATCAACCTGGCCGCTGAGCGAGGCGAGGAGTACCTGGGCCTTCGGCAAGCCAAGCACCGCCGAAAGGAGACCCAATGAGCCTGCCGCTCCTGTACTCCTTTCGCCGCTGCCCCTACGCCATGCGGGCCCGCCTGGCGCTCTGGAAGGCCGGCGTGTCGTGCGAGCTCCGCGAGGTGGTGCTCCGCGACAAGCCTCCCTCGCTCCTCGAGTACTCCCCCAAGGCCACGGTCCCGGTCCTGGTCCTGGACGACGGCACGGTCATCGACGAGAGCCTCGACGTGATGCTCTGGGCGCTCAAGGGCTCCGACCCCGACGGCTGGCTTGAGCCCGAGAGCGGCGACGTGGAGGCCATGTGCGCCCTCATCGACGTCAACGACAACGACTTCAAGGACCACCTCGACCGCTACAAGTACCCGAACCGCTACGAGGACGTGGACCCGCTCCACCACCGCGCCGAGGCCGAGCGCTTCCTGGCCGACCTCGACGGTCGTCTCCAGGAGCACGCCTACCTGTTCGGCCCCGAGCCGTCGCTAGCCGACTGGGCCATCGGCCCCTTCATCCGCCAGTTCGCCAACACCAACCGCGCCTGGTTCGACGAGACGCCCTACGAGGCTCTTAAGGCCTGGCTCGAGCGCTTCCTGGAGAGCCC
>CALCNF010000586.1 GCA_937897815.1 uncultured Pseudomonadota bacterium
GCCTGTCCCACGCAACGCCCGTGCTCATTCTCGACGTAGCAGGACGTAGTGGCGCCCTCAGACACGTACTTCTCTGTACACGAGCAGTCGCTGAGCTCGGCGGTGACGCAGAGCTCCAGGGTGGGGCCGTCCGGCCCATACGGCTGGGTAATCTCGCATGTAAATGGGTCGGGGCAAGAGAGGCCGTCCCCGCAGCCGCGTGTGCAAAAGCTCCCCCCGGGTCCTGTCTGGATACACAGGCCTTCGGTTGGAAAGCCTGGCACATTGCAATCGTCGTCCGTTACGCAAGGGCGGCAGAGCCGGGCGTCATTGGCCACGCAGATGAAGGCTGGATCCGCGCCGCCCGCGGTGACCTGTGAGCACGACCATCCATCCGGACACCCCGCGTCGTCATCGCAGTTCTTGGAGCAGACCTCACCCTCGGGCGAGTCCACGCACCAGCCGCTGAAGCACTCGGCGTTGTCCGCGCAGGGCGTCAGGAACCCTCCAGCGGTGCTCCCGTCCGTTCCCGTTCCGTCCTCAGGCACGAACACCACATCGAGGCTGCCGACCGTCTCATAGTTACCGACGTCGAACCCGCCCACGTCACCGCTCTGCTCCCCAGCGGTGTCGCTCACCGTTGAGCACCCTATAAAGAGCGTCGACACGAGGAGCGAAGTCCACGCGAGGTGTGTTGAGAGAGGCTTGGTTCTGAAAGCGCTGCGCACGCCCATATCCCCCTGGTCTGGGTTCGCACGCCTTCAAGAGTACCACGACCCACCCTCAGAATGGCAGGGAGACGCGCTATTCGCAGATACCGCTGAGCGCTCCGGGCTGCGCCTGACAGGCCATATCCGAGGGGCAGTCGGCCAAGGACAAGCAAGCGGGCTTGCAGGCCCCCTGGCTCTCGTTGGCCACGCAGAGCGTCGGGAAGGGGCAGTAGAGGCCGTCTCCGCAGACCGCGGTGCACAAGCCGAGCGGAGCTTCTTCAAGCGGTTCGGCATCCGGGTCCGTCGGGACATCGCATGAACCGACCTCGCATGCATCGCCCTCCGCGCACACCGAGCCCGTGGCGCCCTCGCGCGGTCGCATGCACAGGTACCTGCCCTGCCCGCTCGACTCTCCAATCGGAAACCCGAAGGTGCAGGTGTAGCCGGTCTCTGGACGACAGTCCTCATCCTGGCCGACGCCACCGCAAGGCGCGCGACACCAGCCCTGAGGCGATCCCGGCTGCCCCTCGCACAACCCCGTACCAGGGCAGGCGGCCGACAGCGAGCATGGCTGGGTGCACGCTCCGACGCCATTCTCGCCGTTCACGAGACAAAACTCGGTCGGCTCGCAGTCCACATCGCTGCTGTTCTCGAAGCACGGCGCGCCGGTCTGGCTGCACTGGCCTTCGCCGAGCAGGTCACATGTTCCCGATGCACACTCGAAGTCGTTGAGGCACTGCTCACCGACCGCGGAGCCCGAGGCCCCAGAGATGCAGGCTCCCGAGAGGTTGCCAGCCAAGGACTTCAGCACGCCACAGCGTCGCTCGGCGCCGGGAGCACCGCCACAGTCCTCATCCATCGCGCACTCCTTGAGGCACGTGGGGACCCCGCCGTACTCGATGCACACGGTGCCCTCCGCGCAGCTCCCCGGCTCACACCCCTGAACGGCGCAATAGCCGCCTGGCATGGTGAGCAAACAGCTCGCTGCCCCCTCGCAATCCGTGTGTCCGCTGCACACGCCGCTGGGGCCCGAGGCGTCTTCTTTCACCCCGTAGCAGGCCATGAGAACAGCGTTGTCCGCCTCCTGAACCAGCGGCTTGCAGGCCTGAGCCGTCGAGACGCAATCGGCGTCCGCGGCGCAGCCGAGCAGACACACGCGGTTGCCTCCGATCAGCGGGACACAGAGCCCGCCCTCAGGGCACGGCTCCTGGTCATCGCAATCCAGGGACGTGCAGTAACCCTGTGGCCAATCCAGACAGGTCCCGCCGTCACAGTCGTCGCTCTTACTGCAGGGTTGGCCGAGCCCACCGCCCTCCGTCGGGCCGCCGCCCATGTCCTCGACGCGCTGCAGATCGGTGACCAATGGAGCGTCCTCCGCGACGTCCTCCGCGACGTCCTCTTCCGGCACGTCGGCCATCGGGAAGCCCGGAGTGTCGATTGGCGGCTCCGCCACGTCGACCCCGGTGTCCACTGGATCGACGACGTCCGCGGTCGGTACGTCCTGCTCCCACGGCACGCAGGTCGCCCCCTGGGGCATCGTGCCAAGCGGGCAGTTCACGATCGTCACCTGATCGCCGCACGCGCCTGGGAGCATGGCCACGGCCCAGAGGGAGACGAGCCTGACTATAAGAGTTCGGGGGTTCATGTACGGTTGACCTTACACGAAGCCGGCCTTCCAGCCACAGCCTTTTGCCCCGTCCGCGCCTTGCTCCGTGTCCCGGTCCGTGTCATTCCTAACCGTCATGAACACACGCGCGATCCGATCGTTTTCTCTGCTCCTTACGCTGCCGCTGCTCGCGCTACCGGCCTGCGGTGACGAGGGTTCCTCTGGCGGTGGCGAGGGAGCCAGCTGCGTCAGCGACGCCGACTGCAGAGCGGGTTTTGAGTGCATCGAAGAGGTGGTGTACGCGTCGGAAGACCAACCCGCCGCGAAGCTGAGCCAGTGCTCAGCGAAGGCCCCTAGGGCGGTCGGCGACCCGTGCACCTCAAACGAGGACTGCGCCACCTCCCTTCGCTGCAGTGAGCCCGAGAGCGTGACCGTCGCCGGATACCTGGAGGACTGCTCCCAGGAGGACGTCATCTGTGGAGATGCGCTGGCCTGTGATGGCCAGTCGAACACCTGTCTGGCGCTGTCTCCACCCGAGGGTCTGGCCGGTTGGTACGAGACCTGCGCGTCGAACTCCGATTGCATGCCAGGGCTCGGCTGCGAGGACTTCGAGGTGCCTGGAGAGAGCGCGTCCCGCGCCTGCCTGCACCAGAACATCGGCAAACGCGACGTCAGCTATTGCGAGATGATCCCTGGTGAAGGCGCCCTGGGCAGCCCGTGCTATGCCGACTCCGACTGCATCAGCCTCATGTGCCTCTCCAGCGAGTACGGCCCCCCGTTCTGCAGTCGAGCCTGCGAGACGGTCGAGGAGCCTTGCCCGGCCGGGCCCGACGCCCAGGAGAGCGACAGCTTGTGCCTGAGCTTCACGGAGCTGCCCGATCCGAACGCCCCTCCCTTTATCGGGGAGCTGGAGACGTTCTGCGTCCCCCGGTGCAGCCTCGACGTCCAGGACTGTATCGACCAGAACCCCAACTGGGAGGTCTGCGAGCCGCCTACCTACCTCGGCGATCCTCTCTATCCGAACCTCGGCTCGAACTATCGGGTGTGCCAGGCTCCGTCCTTCCAGGGTAAGGATCCCGTCGACCCCCTCACCTGCGCCTGGGAGAAGACGATCGGCCAGTTCGCGAACGAGGCGAACATCTGCAGGAAGTACTGCAGCTATCTAGAGACCTGCAAAGAGATCTCGATGCCCGCGAATGGCCTCGACTGCTGCCAGTGGGGCTGCTTCAACCGCATGGTCCTGGACGGAGACGTCAACGACCCGTGGTACGACGAAGCGAAGTGCTACATTGAGACCCACTTCGCCTATCCCGATGTGGGTCAGCAGAACAGCTGCAATCAGCCACCTCAGCAGTGCAATGGTACCCCGGCCGATCCGACCCCGCCCGCCGCGACCGGGGCCGGGGGATGAGCGAGGAGAGCCACCAGCTTCCGACGGAGACGACCGCGCGTCGTGGGTTCCTCGCGTGGCTGACCGTTGGGCTGACCGCGTTGATAGGACTCGCGGTGAGCGTAGGCCCCATCGGGGTGCTGCTGCACCCGCTCCTCGGCCGCCGCGCAGGGCGACCTGGTGATGGCTGGCGCCTCGTGGGCCCCGTGGGGCAGTTTCCCATCGGCGGCCCTCCTACGCGTATCGTCATTCGGGAGGATCGCACCGACGGATGGCTGTCGCGACCCGGGACACCCGTCGGACCTGTCGTGGTCCAACGCTTGAGTGAAGACGCGTTCCGGGTGTTCTCCGGGATCTGCCCGCACCTGGGATGCTCGGTCGGCGTTCAGAACGGTGAGCCCCCCTACCTGTGCCCTTGTCACCGGAGTCGGTTCACGGCCATGGGAGTGCCCCTGGATACGACGGACGGTGAGCCCAACCCTGCGCCTCGGCCGCTCGACCAGCTGGAGTGGCGAGTCGAGCGAGGCAAGTTGAACGTGAACTGGGTCCGCTATCGCCCGGGGACCGCTGACCAGGTCCCTATCGCTTGAGCGTGAATCAACGAATCCGGACCTTCGCAGAAGCGCTGGACCGACGCACCGGCTATCGGGCGATCCTGGAGGCCGCCGGCGGAGAGCCGGTCGTCGGAGGTGCCCGCTTCGCGTACGTCTTTGGCAGCGCCCTGGTCTTCACCTTCATCCTGCAGGTCGTCACAGGTATCGCGCTCGCCAGCGTCTACGCCCCGTCCGTGACGGACGCCTGGGGCAGCGTCTATCACATCCAACACGAGGTGACCCTGGGCTGGCTGGTGCGGGGCCTCCATCACTTCGGCTCGTCTGCGATGATCGTCCTTTGCGTGGTCCACATGGTGCAGGTCTTCTTCTACGGAGCGCACCGAAGCCCTCGAGAGGCCAACTGGATCACCGGCGTCATCATGCTGCTCCTGGTGCTCGCCTTTGGGTTGACCGGCTACCTGCTTCCCTGGGACCAGAAGGGCTATTGGGCGACGCAGGTCGCGACCAGCATCATGGGCAGCGTGCCGGGCGGCGAGCCGATACAGACCCTCGCCCAGGGCGGTCTCGAATACGGGAACCTCACCCTGACTCGCTTCTATGCGATTCACGTCTTTGTCCTGCCCATCAGCCTCACCTTGCTCATGGTGAGCCATATTGCGCTGTTCCGACGTCACGGGGTCACACCGTCTCCAGCGCGAGCGGGCGAGGATCTGGAGTCCAAAACCGAGCGCTTCTGGCCGGGCCAGATGCTCCGGGATGTGGTCGTTGCCGGTGTCGTGCTCGCCTCGCTGATCGCCCTGGTGCTCATCGTCGGGGTCAGCCTCGAGGCGCCAGCCGATCCGGGCAGCGGCTACGAGGCCCGGCCCGAGTGGTATTTCCTGTTCCTGTTTCAGATCCTGAAGCTGTTTGAGGGGCCGCTCGTCCTGCTCGGCACGGTCGTGCTCCCGGGTCTGGCGGTAGGCCTTCTGTTCGCCCTCCCCTTTCTGGAGCGACGCAGCGAGGGCCCGGCGCGCCCGTCCGCGCGCACCCTCGTTCCCATGGTGCTCCTCCTGGGCAGCTGCGCCGTGTTGACCGCGTGGGCGCTCAAGGTCGACAGCGAAGATGAGGCCTTCCAGGCGGGACGGGCGGCCGCGGACGCGGAGTCGCGTCAGGCCCTGGAGCTGATGGCGCTGGGCGGTATGAACGCCGAGGGCCAGATCCGCCTGCATGAGGGGCTCAAGCTGTTCCACGCGAAGGGCTGTGAGAGCTGTCACAGGACGGAGCCGGAGGACACGCCCGGCCCCCTCCTCGGAGGATACGGCACGATCGCCTACATCGAGGCCTTCATGCGAGCTCCGGACGCCAAGGGCCGCTTCGGCGGTACGGTCCTTGAGGGTGGAATGGAGGCCTTCGAGGGCAGCGAGGACGAGCTTCGCGACCTGGTTCAGTGGCTGTTCTCACTGTCTGGACGCAGAGCGGATCCCCCTGCGTCGGCAGAGGCGCTGCGCCGCGGAGGCGAGGTGTTCGTCAGCGCGGAGTGCGCCGACTGCCACAACTCTCCGACGATTGACCCTCTCCACGCGGACTGGGAGCACGACGCGTTCGGCCCCGATCTAGGCGGCTACATGAGCTTCGAGTGGACACGACGCCTGATCCTGGAGGCAGGTCACCCGGACTACTTCGGGGACGCCATCGAGGAGGAGGACGTGAGTCGCGGGATGCCCCCCTATGGCGACGACCTGCGACCGAGTGAGCTCGATCTCCTCACGGAGTGGCTGCTCGCGGGAGCACCAGGAGCCGACAGCCTGCTCGAGGCCGCTCCCTAGAACTCGAAGATCTTGTCGCGCTTCTCCTCCCGGCAGCTCGCGTCTCCCGGGTCGCAGGCGAAGCGCACATGGATGTGCGTGTCGTGATGAGGGGCGTGTCGGATCAGGGCCTCAGCCGGCTTCGAGCTCTTCTCCTCGAAGAGTCGACTCATGAGCTCCTCGCTGGCCAGCCCTTTGCGGAGCAGGTGGCGCCGCATGGACCGCTGAATCGCCCTGTCCATGTAGACTCGAACGACGCTGTCTCGCTCGATAAAGCACTTGAGGATCGCCCAGGACTTGCCCATGTCCACGTGGCTTGGACCCACCCGGTACATCGTCTTGTTCTGCACGTTGCCCGCCATGTAGTAGCCGACATCCGCATCCCGACCGGTCTGATGACTCTGGTGCGGCGGAAACTTCCCTCCCGTGGGCCGGGAGATGTCGCCGATGAGCACCTGAGCGGTGCCTGGGTTGGCGCGCTCTACCTCGGAAGCGCAGGTCCTGAGGACGCGGAGCACCCGTGGGATTCCGAAAGCGTTCTTCGGGAAGCGCAGCCGATATCCGGCGCCCTCGCCGATGTGCTCACCATAGAGCAACTTGCCGTTGGTAGGCGTCCCATCGCTCTGGGCCAGAGGGCGCTCCCCAGGCTTCCTGTACTGAAGCTGGTCCCCGGCGCGAATCTTGGCGGCGTCCCGAATACCGTTCCATCGCATGAGGTCGTCCATGGAGATGCCCAGCCGTGTCGCGACCACGCTCAGGGAATCGCCAGCCTTGATGTCGTAGAACCCCACCCAGCTTGGCGTGTCCTTGGCCATCCCCATCTCGGAGTCCTGGGCGACAAAGAGGGTCAGGCTGTCCCCAGCGCGGATCCTGTCCGGCTTCGACGCCTTCTTCGGGTTCCACTTCTGCAGATCTTTGATCGTCACGCCGTAGCGGTTCGCGATGCGCATGAGCGAGTCACCGCTCCGAATCGTCACCTGGACCGCGGTCGTTCCCGGCGGCGCCGTCGGGGCCTTCGCTTGAACAACCGCGCACACGATCAGGGCCACGGACAGGGTCGCCGTGGTCAGGAGGACGCGGGGCTTGAAAGTAGCGATCATCTCTCGTGTTTTTTGGACTGACAGGACGTTCGTGTCAAGGAATCCAGCCGGTTGGTTGAGCCCCGAAAACCCTCCTCCCCTAAGTCCAAACGCGAAAGGCGTGACGCAGTGGTGTGACAGGGATGTCGCGCTTCATGGGGTCCTGAGGCCCGCAAGACAGCGCTCAACAACAGAGAATCAAGCACTTAGGGGCGACGCCTCTCCTGGCACGGACCTTGCTGATTCTATGGAGCGTGAGGGCCGCGTGAGCGGAGACGCTTCGAGGTCCTTACTCATGAGTTCCTCCTCATGGTAGTAGGCGGTGGCTTGGTCATGTGACGGTCTGACCAGGTCACCGCCTCACATGCGCGCCGCGCCGGCCAGACGGGAGACACATGACCGAAGACGCACTGACGAGGGTTGAAGACCTCGGGCTCCCCGTGGGCCCACCGCTGCGACTCGAGGAGCCAGGCCGATGCCTGGAGGTCCTTGGGCCCTTCCTCCAGGCCGAGCGAATCGAGCGACTCAGAGAGGTCCTCGCCCGACGCACACGCCACGTGACGGTCCTCGCGGAGCGCCTGCACGATGAGCACAACATCGCGGCCTGTGTTCGCTCGTGCGAAGCCTTCGGCATCCAAGACCTCCACCTGGTGCCCCAGGAGGACCTGCGCAAGAAGCGCAAGATGTCGATTATGGTCAGCACAGGCTCCCACAAATGGCTGTCCATGCGACGCCATGCGACATCCACCGAGGCCGTTGAGCACCTGCGCGCACAGGGCTACCGAATCGTCGTGGCCGATCCCCCGGGCGATCATCCGTCGACCTCCGTCGACGCCCTGTGTCTGGACCGACCGCTGGCCCTCGTCATCGGCAACGAGCGGGAGGGTGTAAGCCCGCAGGTCAGAGCCCTCGCGGACGAGCGCGTACACGCGCCGATGGCGGGTTTTGTGGAGTCGTTAAATGTCTCCGTGGCGTGCGCGGTGCTCCTGTGCCAGGTCCGAGCGCGCCTCGACCGCGATCTCGGTTCGGCCGCGCTGATGAGCGCGACCGAACAGAAGAAGCTCCTCGATCTATGGGTCGCGCGTGACGTTCCCCGAGTCGGGGAAGTGGTCACCGAGCTGATCCGCAGAGCACCCTGACCGAATCGGGTTGATGCGCGCCCTGCCCTCTGTTTCAATACGCCGCCAACTGAGGGAGGGGATGAGCGATGGATCGCTTGCTTGCGCTGGATATGGTGCGTGTCACAGAGGCCGCGGCCTTGGCCGCGGCGCGTCTGATGGGACGTGGCGACGAGAAGGCCGCTGACGCGGCGGCGGTGAACGCCATGCGAGAGGAGTTCAACCGCTCCGACATTCACGGAAGGGTGGTGATCGGCGAGGGTGAGCGAGACGAGGCGCCCATGCTCTTCATCGGTGAGGAGGTCGGCAAACGATCCCCCACCTCCATTCGCTGCGATATCGCCCTCGACCCACTCGAGGGAACGACGCTCACGGCTCACGGTGACAACAACGCCCTGGCCGTTCTGGCGATCGCGGAGCCTGGAAACCTGCTTCACGCACCCGACACGTATATGAATAAGATCGCCGTCGGATCCGAATGCGCCGACGTCATCGACCTGGCGGCGAGCCCCACGGATAACCTCATGCGAGTGGCGGAGCGCCTTGGACGCCGTATCTCCGAGGTCACCGCCATCATCCTCGATCGCCCTCGGCACGAGGAGCTCATCGCGGAGGTGCGCGACGCGGGAGCACGTATCCGCCTGATCCGAGATGGAGACGTCTCGGGTGCCATCGCGGCCGCCGTGCCTGGGAACGCCATCGACATCCTCCTCGGCACAGGTGGCGCTCCTGAGGGCGTCCTGGCCGCAGCCGCGCTCAAGGCGCTCGGCGGAGGCATGCAGGCCCAAATGGTCTGGCGGAGCGAAGAAGAGCGAAGCCGCGCTGTTGAGATGGGTCTCACCGATCCCGACCGCACCTTCGGCCTTGAAGATCTGGTCAAGGGCGACTGTGTCTTCGTCGCCTCCGGGGTCACCAATGGTGACTTCTTGCAGGGCGTGAAGTTCACGGCCCAGGCGGCACGCACCCACTCGGTCGTGATGCGCTCTGAGTCAGGCACGGTCCGATGGATGGAGA
>CALCNF010000587.1 GCA_937897815.1 uncultured Pseudomonadota bacterium
AGCCGAACGAAGACGCCCAGCCCCAGGAGGCCATAGATGATGGACGGTACGCCGGCGAGGTTCGAGATGTTCACCTCGATGAAGCGCGCCAGACGATTCCTCTTACCGTACTCCTCAAGATAGATGGCCGCTCCAATGCCCGTTGGCACCGCGATCATCGCGGTCATGATCGCGAGCCAGATCGTCCCGACCATGGACGGGAGAACTCCGGCCCTGCTCGCTCTGCGCGACGGATAGCTCTCAAGGAACTGGAGATCGATGCGGGCGATCCCGTCGACAGCGACGGAGAACAACAGCACCAGCAAGATGAGCAGAGGGATCCAGGTGCATGCAATGCAGACGACGTGGAACGCGACCTGCCAGGTCTGGGAGCGGCGATCTGTGATCTGCATGCTCAGGCCCCCCCTCGTTCGCGGAATCGCCGCGCCATTTTATGGCTCAGGGCGTTGATCACGAACGTGATGATGAAGAGCGAAGTCGCGACCGCGAAGAGGGTTCGATACTCGATACTCCCTGCGGGCGTGTCGCCCATGGAGATCTGGACGATAAAGGCGGTCATCGTCTGGACAGCCTCCCTCGGATCCATCGTCAAGTTGGGCTGCTGGCCGGCCGCGATCGCCACGATCATCGTCTCGCCGATCGCGCGCGAGACCGCCAACAGTGCGGAGGCTACGATGCCGCTCATCGCCGCCGGCACAACCACCTTCGTCACCGTGGTCGTGCGGTCCGCGCCGAGTCCCAGGGACGCCTCCCGCAAGGTCTGAGGGACAGCGAAGATGGCATCCTCGCTCAAGGACGAGATCATAGGCACGATCATCAGGCCCATGACGATGCCCGGAGCCAGGGCGTTGAAGCCCGCTAGATCCGGGAGAAAGAACTGGAGTACCGGGGTCACAACGATGAGCGCGAAGAAGCCGTAGACGATCGTGGGAACGCCCGCGAGCACCTCAAGGCATGGCTTCAAGATCGATCGGGCCCGCGCGGACGCGAACTCGCTCAGATAGATAGCCGCAAGGAGGCCGGTCGGGAGCGCCACGAGAATCGCGATACCGGCCGTGAGCAGCGTGCCGCCGACCAGCGGCCAGATACCGAAGTGCTTCTCCGCGAACAGCGGTGTCCACTCCGTATCGAGGAGGAACTGCTTCAGACTGACCTCGCTGAAGAAGTTCCAGGTCTCCGTCGCCAGGGTCAGCAAGATCCCAATGGTCACCGCGATAGAGAGGAGACCACAGCACATCAAGACCAGCTCAATCGCCCGCTCATGGATTGGCGTGGCTCGACCATGGATCTTGGCCGAGGCACTCGATGCAGCGCCGGCGGCACGGGCCGCCGGCGCTGCAGTCGAGGAACTCTGAGCTGGTCGTGAGTCGGCCAACGCTTACTTCACCGAGCCTACTGTCCGCGACTCGAAGCGTTCCACAGCACCCTTCGCGACATCCGCAGGCAGCGGAATGTAGCCGACCTCCTGTGCCAGGGCTCCACCCTCTTTCATCCAGAAGTTGATGAAGTCAGTGACCTCTTTACGCTCAGCGGCCTTCTTGCTGATGTAGATGAAAATAGGCCGACTCAGAGGCGCGTAAGTACCGTCGCCGATGGTCTTGAGGGTAGGAGAGACAGCGGCCTTATCTCCGTGCTTGACCGGCGCGGCCTTGAGCTTGCCCTTGTTCTCCGCGTAGTAGGCAAAGCCGAAGTAACCGAGAGCCCCCTTGTCCGTCGAGACGCCGTGCACGAGCACATTGTCATCCTCGCTCGCGGTGTAATCACCACGACTGGACTGGGCCTTCCCGTTGATCTTCTTTGTGAAGTAATCGAACGTGCCAGAGTCTACTCCTGGTCCAAAGAGCGTGAGCTTCTGGTCGGGGAAGCCGGCACGAACCTGATTCCAGTTGGTCACCGTCTTCTGCGCCGCCGGCTCCCAGATCTTCTTGAGCTCCGCGGTCGTCAGGTGGTCCACCCAATCGTTCTTGGTGTTTACGACCACCGAGACGCCATCGTAGGCCACCGGCAACTCGATGTACTCGATTCCTGCCTTGCCACAGAGTTCCTTCTCTGTCGGCTTGATGTAACGAGAGGCGCCTGTGATCGCGAGCTCGCCGGCGCAGAACTTCTTGAATCCACCGCCCGTTCCAGACACGCCGATGGTGACCTGGGTCTTCGAGACCGTTCTGTATTCCTCCGCGACGGCTTCTGTAATAGGGAACACGGTGCTGGAGCCGTCGATCTTCACGACGCTGGCCGCACCGGAG
>CALCNF010000588.1 GCA_937897815.1 uncultured Pseudomonadota bacterium
GAGCCGACGACCCAGCGGAGCTTCATGCCGGCCCTGCGCCGAGCGGTGGACCTGGGCTACGAGCAGATCGTCATCTTCACGAACGGCGTGCGCACCAGGAAGGCTGAGTTCGTCGACAAGATTCTAGCCCTGGGCGGCAACTATGAGTGGCGCTTCTCCGTCCAGGGAGGGACCCGTGAGGCCCATGACGCCGTCACGCTGCGGCCCGGCTCGTTCGATCGAATTGTAGCGGGCATGCGTCACGTCGCGGATCGCGGCGAAGACGTGACCATCAACATGTGCGTCAACGAGAACAGCTACGAGTCGCTCCCTCACTTCCCGGAGCTCTGCAAGGAGTACTCGGTCCGGCAGCTGCACATTGACCAGATGCGCCCGTCCGACGCCGGTGCCCGCACAGACGAGTACTTCGCCCAGTTTTTGACGCGCTACTCCGAGATGGCCCCCTACTTCGCCAAGATGCTGGAGGGCTTCGAGGAGATGGACCCGGATTACGATGTGAATCTGGGCAACTATCCGTACTGCCAGCTTCCGGAGTGGGCTCACAAGATTCACCACGATGGGCAGGCGACCCTGACGTATCCAGCGGATGGGGTGGGTAACTTCTGCGACCCCTTCGACAAGTACCCAACGAAGCGCGCGGACAAGTCCCACGCACCGCAGTGCGACAAGTGCGCCTTCAAGTCCCAGTGCAACGGTGTCTTCGACAAGTACGCAGAGCTCTTCGGCCTCGATGAGTTCAAGCCCGTTAGCCTGGAGCGGCTCACGGAGCTGGACACGCGCGGCCACTTCTTCGTCCTTCTGGTCGAGCCTGCTTTGAAGCAGTTCTTCGAGGCGCAGCCGCCCGCCCCCTGGAAGGCAGATGAGGTGTTCCGAAACACCCGCGACAGGATCATCGAGACTCGCTACCTGGACGCCGAGGGCCGGCGCGCCACCATCATCATCACCCCGCCGCCGGGGAAGGGTAAGGACGTCCCGGTTCATGCGCCGCTCATGGTGACGAACCGGTTCCGTGTCTCCCTGCTCCTGGATGAGGGTGTGGAGCCCTCAGATGTCGAGAAGCTGATGGTCTGGGCGGCTGAGCACCTGGAGTCTCATCGAACGGTTGAGGTCACCGAGGCGCCCGATTGGGTTCGCCTTCGAGTCGGGCTGCTCCCGCCGGAAGAGCTCAAGCGTGTCCAGTACAAGATCGCCCGCCTCATCGGCCGGATTCAGCGGCAGGGAGAGTTCGCGGGCTCGTCCTGCACGTCCATACGGCCGGCTGAACACGGATTTGGCAGCGTCCTGGAGTTCGGGCGCGCTGGGCAGGCCATCGTGTCCGTCGCGCTTCGCGTGGAGCTGGACGGCGATCGTCCGCGGCTCGGGGTCAGCTACGACCTGGCCGACGGCGCTGAGCCGGACGCGGCGCGTCCTGTTCTCACGGACGTGATGGCCGCGCTGCGCGCCTAGGAATGGGAGCCACCGCGCAGGACATGGGCTGATGGATACCACCACGCTCCGCATCAACGGTGTGTGCAACGCCGCCTGCACGTTCTGCGCCCTGTCCGGTGTGCGCGTGCTCTCGGAGGAGGCCTTCGACGGGGCGGTGGCAACCCTGCAGGCCGATCGAGCCAGCGGGGCCACTGAGCTTCGACTCTCGGGAGGCGAGCCGTTGATCGAGCCTCGCCTCGACGCCCTCGTGGAGCGCGCGCGCGCGACGGGGTATGAGCGGATCGTCGTAGAGACCAACGGTACCCTGGCGGCCGAGGCGGGACGCGCCGAGGCGATGGCGCGCGCCGGTGTGACCCACGCCCTGTGGACCTTCTACGGCGGGGATCTCGAGACGGCGGACGTCTTGTTCCAGGTCGGTGGTGCCCACGAGGCGGCGCTGGAAGGCGCGCGGGCCCTGCAGAAGGCTGGAGTCGCTGTCGAGGCGCGGACACCGCTGGTCACGGAGCTCCTCGATGAGCTGCCGCAGCTGCCCGTTTGGCTTCGAGAGCACCTCCCAGACGTCACCGTGTGGCGGCTCCGTCCCTTATTTCAGAACCAGCACCCGGATTTTGACCGAGACCAACTCCCCGCGCTCGATCATCTTGGGCGGGCCGTGAGCAAGGCCTGCCGTGAAGCTCGCTTGAGCGAGCTCGAGGTCGTGTTTGAGGACGCTGTTGGTCTTCCCCTGTGCCTCTTTCGGCACAACGCTCATGCGCTCTCTGCGTGGGTCTCACAGCGTCCACGTTCGAGCGCTGACGAGCACCAGCGGCTCGACGCATGTGCCGATTGCGCCGTGTCCGATCGCTGCGCTGGGCTGCCAAGCGCCTACGCTGACCGAGTCGGGGACTTTCGCGCGCAGGCCTTCAAGCGGGTCCCGGCGGCTCTGGAGCCTGAGACGGATCGGGATGAGCCGTACGTCGTCTACGACAACACCCTGGAGATGGGCCGCGAGGCGCCTGGCGAGGTCCGCGGCCCTCAGGTCACCTTGCGTGTCTTGATGCCCTGCAATCAGGACTGCACCTTCTGTTTCGTGGACCGCACGGCGCCGGGCCTCAGCGATGAGCAGCTGGACGCGGCCATCGATGAAGCCGTCGAGCGGCGCGCCAGCCGGATCTCCTTCTCGGGAGGAGAGCCCACCTTGTACAAGGGTCTGGAGCGCCTCGTGTCGCGGGCGAACGATGGCGGGGTCGAGGAGCTGGAGCTCCAGACCAACGCTCTGCTCCTGGCCGAGCCCGGTCGCGCTGCGCGCCTGGCGAAGGCGGGTCTGAATCAGGCCGTGGTCTCCCTTCACGCCGTCGACCTGGACCGGTACCAGGCGATCACGGGCTACGGAGAGCCGGACACGGTCATCGCCGGGGTGCGAAACCTCCTCGATGCTGGCGTTCGGGTGCAGCTGAACGTGGTTCACAACCGCGATAACCTGGACCACCTCCGCGACATCGTGCAGGTGGTCGCCGATCGCATCCCTGAAGTGCAGCTCCTGTTCAGCGTGACCTACATCGTCACCGGAGTGATCCGGGATTGGGCTTCGATCTCGGTGCGCTACACGGATGCCGTACCCCACCTGGTGGCGGGGATGAGGCTGGCTCGTGACAGAGGCCTGGAGGCGAGGATGGCCGGCCGGTGCGGTACACCGCCGTGCGCTTGGCAAGGTCACCTCAAGGATCTGCACGCCTTCGAGCTATTGGACGTCGCGGCGAGCACCGACGGATCGGCCGGGGAAGGGCATCGCTTCTTGCCCGCGTGCGACACGTGCGCCGCGCGGGCCCACTGCTACGGGATCTCGGAGGACTACTTGCGGCGATTCGGCGAGCAGGAGTTTGAGGCGATCGCCCCGGAGCGTTGGGAGGAGGCGTCGCCATGACGAGCGTCTTTGATCCCAGCCTGCCTATCGAGCGGGCGCCTACGCCGCCGTCATCCTGGTACACGGACCCGGGCTTTTTTGAGCTCGAGGGCGAGACGCTGCTTCGCGACACCTGGCAGTTTGTTGCCCGAGAGGACCAGCTCAGAGAGCCGGGGGACTTTGTGAGCGGGCGCCTCCTCGACGCCCCC
>CALCNF010000589.1 GCA_937897815.1 uncultured Pseudomonadota bacterium
CCTGATCGCCGCCCTCGTGATGAGCTGTCAGGTCCAGGTAGAGACTGTCAAAGAGCTCATCCTGGAGTCCGTGGGAGGCGCAGCCGAGCAGGAAGGCGACGCGCTTGCGGCTGTGCAGGTTGTCCCAGGGCGGGGGGTCCTCCGTTCGAATCCACTCGACGAACCGCTGAATGAAGGGCTCCCAGTGGGTGAACTCGGCGTAGGCCCGGGCGTTCTCATCGTTCTTCCCCTGAATGGGGAAGTAGCCCGAGTCGGGAAAACTGCCGCCGAACAGGGCGGCGTTCAGGACCTCGGGCTCCGATAGAAACTCTTTGAGGTCGCCCTCGGGCAGCTCCTCGATAGCCCAGCCCGTGACGTGAATATGACCCCAGATACCGTGGGCCTGGACCTCTCGAGCCCCGATGGGATCCAGGGAGACCGCCCACGCGACCAGGACCACGAGTAGGCCTCTCGTCCAAGACTGTCTCATGGTCGCCCCCTTCGAGACCGAAGTCTCGCATCGACCCAGGCTAAGGCAAAGAGGTGGGCCTCGAGTCCGGCTGAGGTCCTCGCGCATCTAGTCCTCGACGGGCCGAGCGAGGGCGCGGCGATAAAGGAGCAGGACAGGACCGATGAACAGGAGCGCCATCACAGACAGATGCCATCCATGGGTGATGACCGCGCTCTCCAGCACCGCGACGCGCTCAGGCGGCACCAGCAGGCCGCAAAGGGCCATGCCCAGGAAGAACCACGTGTAGAGCGTGATGGCGAAGTGTCGAACGAACCAGGGCGCTCCTGCGCTCGGAGCTGCGTTCGAGACTGTCTCTCGGGATTCCACCATCACCTCCTCACAGATTGGGCGTAATGAGCACGAAGCTCATGACCGGCCAGTCGATCAGCACCAGGGCCCAGAGCACCGCCGTCCTGCGGCCTTCGCTCCAGTCCGCTCGGCCCTCCACCCAGCGAGATTGAAGGGTGTAGACGAAGACAAAGACGAACCAGGCGACGAAATTGATGAGCGGGATTCCGAAGAGACGTGTCGGGTATCGCAACCCACCCTCGAAGAACCCGGCGAAGAACCCGCCGATCGCCGTGTCCGGCGTGGACATCCAGATCTCGCGACTGAAGTTGTAGGCGTCCACGACGCCTGGCTGGACCCCGTGCACTCCGGCCTCGCACGGCACCCAGAGCCACCAGTTGAAGAGGGTCGCCAGAGGGTCGAGCACCAGATCCATGCCGAGGGCCAGCCCCGCATCGATGGAAGCCAGGACGAGCAGGGTCTTCAGCCAGCCACCCGAGAGCCGAAGGTCCGCCCGATCCCGAGAGAGCGCGGCGCGACCGAACACCAGCCGATCCGTGACGCGCATGATCACGTACACCAGGGCGACCCATGAAGCTGGGTTGGCCACGGGGGTCGCGCCCACATACAGAACAAACCCGGGATAGACGTACGCCCCAGAGAGCACACCGGTCGACTCCGCGAGCGCCGTGAGCGTAAAGCCCGCGGAGAACTCTCGGGTCGTCCGTCTCCATCCGTGGGTCTTCAGAGAGTGCCAGAAGCACAGCGCGAACAGGAGGAGGCAGTTGGCCTCGAAGGTCGCCTTCACCAGCCAGGCTGGATCGACTCCTGCGGAGAGAAAGAGCTCTCTCAAAGGCTCGACGCCCGGACGGTGGGAGGCCAAGAGGGGATCATCCGTCCATCCTAACGGCTTCAGCGCTCGGGTCGAGCCCCGCCAGTCCCTCAGGCGCGTTGACAGGCAAGAGGCCGAAGAGAAAGAGTCGCACCTCTCAGGTCTGTGTTCATCCAGAGGAGACAGCGCTGCAGCCCAACAAGCCCGCCGTCATTGAGGCCCTGCACGCGGCCGCCGCCCATGCCCTCGAGACCGCGGAGCAGGCCCAGGCCATCGCCCAGAGCGAGGCGACCTCTCCGGAGAGCAAGGCCGAGGGGAAGTACGACACCCGGGCGACCGAGGCCTCGTACCTGGCCCGAGGTCA
>CALCNF010000590.1 GCA_937897815.1 uncultured Pseudomonadota bacterium
CGTGCTCCCGACCTGTGAAGAGCCCGTCGCCGCATGCCCTCACTGGGAGCAGGTGGGCACTCAGCCCTCAAGCCTCCCCTCCGTCTTCCCGGTATTGCACCTACGGACGGGGCTGGAGGTCCGGCTCATCGGGCCAGCGAGCCTCCGCCTGGAGGCCGGCTTGCGGCAGGTCGTGTACGTGGGCGGCGGCTTCTCGGTCGAGCTCTTCTAGACGACTCGAGCGGGGCTCACTTGCGGTAGACGGGCGCCAGCTCGTCGCCGAGGACGTCCTCGATCATGGTCCATGTCCGTGGGCGGGTCGCCGGTGCGTAGCTCTCGGGGATGTCAAAGGCCTTCGGACGCACGCTGGGCTCGACGGAGGCCGAGTAGCGCAGGGTGAAGGCCAGGCTCACGCCGTCTACCTTGGCCTGGCCGCGGAGCACCAGGTTGCCCGCGATCCAGTCATCCGAGCCCTCGAGACGGGCCATGCTGCCCTCGATCTCCTCGACCTCGTGAGTAGCGCCCCACCAACGAGCCCAGTGGGTGTCATGATCCCGATCGGTCTCCAGGGCGCCGGTCGGAGACTCCGCCAGCTCCCCGCGGAGGTTCAGCCGGGCCTTGTACCAGGAGACGTTGGCGGCCTGGAGTCCCGCCGGAGCGTTCTCGGCCGGGACCCAACTCAAGCGATGGCCGAAGGCCCGCTGAATCGATCGGCTCATGGCGTAGGCGTCGCTCAGGAGGCGCTCCGGGTGACCCCCCATGGCCTCGCGCTCCGCCCAGGGACCGCCGACACGACGGATGAACAGCCGCGCGCCATCATAGAGGATGTCTCGACCGTCATCGTACCCGTCGACCGGCAGCGCTGGTTCGCTCCAGCGACGCCGATCCTGAATTCGAAACGCCCCACCGGCTCCGCGGGAGATCTCTCGATCGATGGAGATCCGACGGTACCCGGGCTCGTCCCCATCGAGGGTCAGGCTGACGCGGATGCTGCTCCGGTGAGGGCCGGCGTTCGCCAACGGCGGGGGCTGAGCTCCGGCGCCGTGACGGGTCTCCAGGGTGCGGGTCCCCGAGAGGGCCGCCTCGAGGGCCTCGGGACCCGTGTCTTCCGGAGACGGGCTGCAGGCGCAGAGCAGCGCCACGAACAGGCTGGGTAGGAACCGGCTCATCCCAGACGCCCCCCTGGCTCCAGAGGGTAGCCCGACAGGAACGGTCCCGCGTCCAGGGCCTTCTTTCCGGGGGCCTGAAGCCTTCCCAGACGAACGATACGACCGTCGCCGGCGAGGACGTCGACGCCGTCGCTCGATGTGGCGATGATCGTGCCTGGAGCGCCCTCTTGAGCGCCCTCAACCAGGGTGACCGGCGGGTGAACCTTCAGACGGTCCTCGCGCTCAAGGACCGCCGTGCGCGTGCCGGGCCAGGGGTGGAGGGCGCGGATCCTGCGGTGAATCGCCGCAGCAGGCTCGGTCCAATCGAGGTCCCCGTCCTCTCGGCGGAGCTGGGCCGCGTAGGTCGCCAGGTCGTCATCCTGGGGCTCGGCCTTCGGGCGAACGCCCCCGGCGAAGCCCTCGAGGACCTCCAGGAGCAGGGACGCGCCGGCCTCAGCGAGTCGGTCGTGGAGGCTCGATCCCGTCTCATCCGCGGCGAGCTCCATACGGACCTCCCCGAGCATGGGTCCCGTGTCCAGTCCGCGCTCCATCTCCATGATGGTCACGCCGCTCTGCGCATCGCCGGCGAGGATCGCCGCCTGGATCGGGCTCGCGCCGCGC
>CALCNF010000591.1 GCA_937897815.1 uncultured Pseudomonadota bacterium
GAAGGCGTCGCGCATCCTGAGGGCGCGCATCTCACCGACGAGGCTGAGCGCGCTCTCAAAGGTGAACCTGGGGATGTAGAGATTGAGCTTCCGCTTCTTGAGTTTGCTCATCACCTGGCTCAGTAACTTCGAGTCCAGGCGACCCGCGAACTCCTGGTAGCCGCCCCGATCGGGCACGAGTGCCAGCATCGAGAGTCGGTCGCCCGCGTAGTCCAACTCCACAGCCTCAAATCCTTCTCCGGTCATGTGCCGGTATCTGGCGGTCTTGGACATCAGCGGTGAGGTCCGCCTCTTTCCTTTGAGGGGGTAGAAGAACTGGAACCGCGTCGCAGACTCCGAGAACGGGGTCTTCCATGAGGCGTTGAAGTACACCGCGTTGGTTAAGACGAGACTCGTGTTGGGCCCGAGCAGGCCCTCGGAGATCAGCTCGGGGATGCGGCGTTCGGTCTGGTCCGAGACCCAACCATTGATGGTCTCTCGAGCGCCTTGTGGGTCTCCGGCGAAGTCCAGCGGCTTCGGGTTCGCGCCATAGTTCACGGAGAGGGTGTTGAGATACGCGTCTGAGAACCGCCGTCGCTTGTCGGGCCAAAGGGCGTTGGCCATGTTGAATGTGACAGCGTCTTGGGATGTCTTGGAGCGGGTCATCAGGTCGTGGCTTAACCAGCCGAGGGCCCTGTGGAAACTTTGTTTGCGGAGCTTCAGGCTCATGGCGTGCGCCATCTGGGCGGCGGTCCCGCCTCTCGCCCCTGCGTAGACCATGCCCAGCGCGATCGTCAGGCTGATCGGCGAGAACATCACGTTGTCTGTGGTCTTTCGCGTCACCTCCCGGAAGGCCTTCAGAGCGAACGCCGTGTTCCCCTCAGACAGACGGTCGCGTGCGCTCTTTGATGGCTTCTTTGGCCCGGATGCGGCGAGGGCCTGAGTCGGCTTCAAGGTCACGTGCGTGCTGAAGATCAGGGTGGCGGCCAAGAGCGTCAACGTCGCCATTCTTGCGGTCGTCTTGATGTGCATGTCTGTGCTCCTCCAGGACTGGTCTACTGTATCGGATGGTCCAGGCGTTCCATAAACAGGATGGCTCCCGGGGCGGGGCCCGGATCCCGATGAGCCTCGAGACCCCACCAGGAGGTCCGATTCGCGCGCCGGAGTTCAGGGCCCATCGGTCGGCCTTGTCTTCAGGGTCCGCTCTCCCACGGGTGACTCGAAGGCTGCGTTGTCTCCCTCTCCCGGCATCGCCCCGGGCCCGGCATTCAAGACATCCTCCAGGCTGGTCCCCTTGAGCGCCTCCTCGATGCTCACGGGATTCGTGCCTTCGGGAAGTGCGTGGGCCTTCTCCGTGCGTAGGCGCCAGGAACGCCGACATCGGCTGCCATCGATCCGGGTGCTCCCCAAGCTTGCGTGCGGTGTGCTGACCAGGTGCGCCGCGACCGTGTCTCTTACGTCCAACTCCAGTCGTTTGGACGGCCCCGCCTTTGGAGGCGGAGCTGTAGAGGGCGCGTCGCCACCGAGGCCGAGGGCGACGCAGTAGGTCTGCGAAGCGGCGAGCGCGTCGACCGTCGCGACCAGCCGGGCCAACGGGGCCTGGGTGTCGACCAGGAGGTCCACGGCGGGCGGCCTGGCCTCGCCGAGTCGAGCCGGGAGCCGAGCGCTCGAGGGGTAAACGGCCTGGCGGAGCTCCTCTGGCGGAGGCTTCTCCCGGAAGTACTCGCCGTGAACGGCCGCGCGACTCTCCCAGGAGAGCTCCGACTGCGTGACCTTCAGGGTCCCAATTCGCTCCCCGCCGCCCACAGGCGCCAGCAATCGAGAGGGCGCAGGAGTGGGGTCATGGACGGCGATCGCGAACGCCTCGACCCCGGCAAGGGAGAGGTTGTAGACCGCCCGATTGAAGGTGGCCACGGGGACGCGCGCGTCGACGACCAGGAGCGCAGCCGGGCCCCCTGGCCAGGAAGTATCGCCGCAGCTCTTCAGCGCTCGTCTCGTGGCATCGACGCTCGACGTGACGGCTCGAACCAGCGGCTCGTAGTGAA
>CALCNF010000592.1 GCA_937897815.1 uncultured Pseudomonadota bacterium
AGCCGGTCTTTGATGGAATCGAGTTGGCTTCGGATGCTCGCGTCGAGCACCTGATTACCGATCTGAACCTGAACGCCTCCGAGGAGCTCCGGGGCGACTTGCGTGTCCAGAGACACAGTCTTTCCGGTGATGCGCTCAAGGGACGCCTGGATACGGGTGAGGTCTGCGGCCTCGAGAGGCACGGCGCTTCGAACCTCAGCGCGAAGGCGCTTGTCCTGCTCATCCATGAGGACGGTGAAGGCCTCGGAGATGTCCGCGATGGAGTCGAGACGCCCGCGCTCAAGCAGAACGCCGAGGAAGCGTCGAGTCGTCGGGGCCACCATTGATTTGGTGTTCACGGCCTCGAGCACCTCGCGCTTCTTCTCCACCTCAATCACCGGGTTCTTGATGAGCGAGCGCAGCTCAGCAGAGGCGTCCCAGAGGCTGGCGAAGTCGGCCAGCTGCTTCTGGATTACGGCGTGGTTCGCGCTGTCATCGCAGGTCTCGGCGAGGGCGCGTGCGTAGCGTCGTGCGATCTTGGTCGAGCTCACGTCGTGACTCCTCAGGCCGAGATTGAGTCGAGGGTGGTGCGCTTATCGAGCTCATCGATAAAGCTTCGGATCAGCGCCTGCTGACGCTGGGCGTCGAGACGCTCAAGGACCAGAGCTTCGGCGCGCGTCATGGAGCGCTCCGCCAGCTCGGTCGAGATCTGGCCACGAAGCTTTGAGCTCTCGCGGATCACCGACGTCGCGGCGTCGGTGCGGATCTTCTCAGCCTGGGCCTCGGCCTCGCCGATGATTCGGTCGTGCTCGCTCTGGCCATCGAGGCGGAACTGCTCCTCGATCTCCGTGGTCTCGGCCTCCAGATTCGCAAGCTTGGCTTCGTAGCGCTCAAGTCGCTCGGTGGCCTCGGCCTTGAGCTGAGTGGCCTCAGCGATCTCAGCCTCGGCGTCGCTTCGTCGTTTCTCGAGGAAGCTCGCCATGGGCTTGCGCGCCAGCACGTAGATGACGAAGCAGTACGCGAGGAAGTCAAAGATGTAGTAGCCCTGCACCTTGACGTCGAACCCGCCGCCCGCGAGCGCCACAGGAGCGATGAGGAGCATCCCGGCCGTAAGGGTCAAGATCACGCGATTCATGCGGACTCTCCTCCCAGGACACGCGCGGCGATGAGCTCTGCCAGCTCCTCAACCTGCGCGTCCACGTCCTGTCGCGCGGCCTCGGCCTGCCCCGCGATCTCGCTGCGGCCGGACTCGAGGACGCGGTCGCTCTCACGCTGCACGCCCTCGATCTGGGCTCGCGACTTCTCTTCAGCGGCGGCCTTGAGGTCATTGCGGATGTGGACCGCGCTCTTTCGGACCTCGTCGATCTTCTCCTCGTACGTACTCGAGGCGGCCGCGGCGCGGGCCGTAAAGGACTCAGCGTCCTCCCGGGCGCCCTGCATCCGGTCGTATCGCATGCGATAGGTCCGGATCAGCGGCTTCACGACTAGCGCGCTAAACAGCGCGAAGAAGACGAGAAAAAAACCAAGCTGGATCATAAAGGTCCCGTCGATGTCGACGAGTCCTGCTTGGACGGCTTGTTCTTCGATTGACGAGAGCATGTATCGCGGCTCCGTGAGGCACCGGTAGAAGCTTCGTGGCCCCCTAAAGGGCGGGCCGTGGCTAGCATGGGTACCCGGGGGCGTCAACGGTGAATTGAGCCTTGAAGGGTAGGTTTCGAGACCAGGTCGGTCGGGACCCCCTGTTGAGGCCTCTAAGAAGCGCCTTTATGGCCGTCCGAAGTTGAGGGTACTTTCTGCCCTGAGCGGCTCTCAGGATCGCGCGCCGATCAAGAGATCAGCCGCTTTGGAGTTCGAACAGGGGGATGCTCCGGGTGGCTGGCGCGGGCTCAACCTGGTGCGGTGCGGCGTAGAACGCGCGTCACGTTGCGCCTCGAGGCGGTCCGACGCTGGGCTCAAAAAGAGAAAGGGCGGGCCGCCAATCGGCGACCCGCCCTCCTCAGAAAGCTAGGCTTCGTGCTTCGACGCTTACTGAGCGCAGAAGTTCACCGGGCCGTCAGGGCCCTGGTCGAAGCAGCCGTTGATGGCCTGACCGTAGCCATCGACGCCGGCCGAGCAGGCCGTGCCGTTGCTGCAGTCATTGGCGGCCTCACAGGCCTCGACGCATCGGTAGTCCTCGGCCAGTCCAGCCACCGCCAGGTTGGCGCAGACCCGGTCACCCGGGCAGCTGCCGCTCTGAGCGCAAGGCGCGCAGTCCTGGTCCTTCTGGCACATCCAGAATCCACCGGCGTTCGACTCGTAGGCACCGGAGCGCGGCTGCGTGATGATCTCCAGGCACTTCATGCCGGGGAGGCCATCTGCGGCGCAGGTGTCGTTGTTCGGGTCGCACAGGTTGGTGCAGTAGCCCGAGTCCACGCTCGTGTCGTCGAGGCAGTAGCCATCGGCGCACTGGTTGATCCCGAAGCCCTCCGCATCCTCAAGATTCGGATTGCAGGAGTCACCGATCTTGCCGGTGGGCAGGGACTCGTCCTGGTTGGCCATGCTCATGCAGAGGTAGTCGGTCTTGGACTCGTAATCAGGTCCGTATCCGATCACCATCGGGAGGCATGCCTCGCCAGCGGGGCAGCCCATGTAGTCGTCCGAGCAGTCCTGCAGGGAGGACTCGGCCGAGGTCACCAGGCAGAGGCTGACGTAGTTGTTGGTGTTGGGGTTGTAGAGATCTCCACCCCAGCCCAGCAGCAGCGCCTGGCAGCGACCCTTGTAGGTCGTTCCACCGACGGTCACCTCGCCGCAGTCGGTGTGGCTCTCGCACACCTGAGTGCAGTATCCAGCCTGACCGGTCTCGGAGTCCGAGCCCATGCACCAGCCGCTCTGGCAGCTGTCGAACTCAGCGCCCGGGACACCACAGGTGTTCCCGTAGTTACCCTCGTCGGTCGAGGCCTCCGAGCAGTAGCCCTCCATCGTGAGCATGCTGCCGTCGGCTCCGTCCTTCTCGACCTCGTACAAGGTGCAGGTCTCGGTCTCGCCGCAGGCGGACTCGGACCAGCACATCGTATCGGTCATGTTGGGGTAGGTTCGGCACCACTCCAGCGGGAGGATGAAGTCGGTCTCGCCGTCGTCATCGTAGTCGCCCGTGAACTCGATCACGGTGCACTTCTGGTCCGCATCGGTGTTGCAGTCGGTGTCCACGTCACAGAGCGCCGAGCAGTAGCCGCCCACGCAGAGGTCCTCGTTGGCGCAGGTGTCACCGGGGATGTTGTCGTTGGGGTCGCTGTCGCACGGCTCGCCGAGCTCGGCTCCACCCTCGACCTCAGCGAGGCAGAGGTTGTCCCAACCAGCGTCCGGGTGCGGCTCGCCGTTCCAGTAGAATCGGCAGTAGTTGCCCGGGGGGCAGTCGCTGTCGATGTCACAGGTGTACGGCCAGCAGAGCGTCGGCGTGTACTCGGGGACGTTCGAGAAGATCTCGCGCGGCTCGCCGCAGGTGAAGGCGGAGCAGTCCAGATCCGTCGAGCACGCCTTGGTCGGCCAGCCCAGGCAGGTGCCCGTCGACTGGTCGCAGCCCTGGTTGTCGTCTCCGACCGTCGTGTCGCAGTCGGTGTTGTCCTTGCACCACTCGACGCAGCCAATGCCGAAGCACAGACCGGAGTCACACCATGCGACGTCACCCTCGAACGGGTTGCTGTTGCAGTCTCCGCCCAGGTCGACGACCTCGCCCCAGTCTCCCGGGACCTTCTTGGTGAAGCAGCGGGAGTTCGGGGAGCCACCGATACCGGTGAGCATGCAGCCCTCGCCAGCGGGGCAATCCGAGTCGGCTCCGCACTCCTCGAAGTTGGTTCCTGGCAGGCAGTAGGCCAGCGAGGATCCTCCGGGAGGGGCGAAGTTCACGCACGTGTAGTCGGTTCCCGCAGGTCCCTCAAACGCGCTGTCGCAGTCGCTCAGGGGAGCGTCGGTGTCCTCGACGCCATCGGCTCCCTGGGCGCCGGTCTTGTTGTTCTTCACGTCCAGGTAGATCTCGCAGGGACGCGAGCACACCGGGTAAGTGAAGACGTACGCGCCAGGCGCGCCAGCGTTCAGGCAGAACTTGCTCTTGCACTGGTCGTGCATGCAGTCCGGGTAGCTGGGGTTGTCGATCATCTCCGCCGGGTTGGACGGGTTCGGGATCTCAGGCGTGCAGTCCGCCGTGATTCCGCAGAACTCACCCATCTCGTTCTTGGGAGCCTCGCACTTGTGGTCCACCGAGCAGGTCGTTCCGCTCGGGCAGGTGCCGCAGTTGGTGCCGTCAGGCGCCGTGCCGCACTCCCAGCCCGCGCAGGGATCAGAGGGGACGTCAGGGCCCGGAGGGGTGCTGGTGTCGTTGTCCACCACCGAGTCGGTGCCGGTGGTCGCGTCGTTTCCGATGGTTCCGGCGTCCGTGCCGGTGCCTCCGGCGTCCGTCACGGTCGTGCCGTCGGTTGCCGTTCCGGCGTCCGTCGCGGAGCTGCTGCTTGAGCCACTTCCGCCGCTGTCACAGCCGGCCATGGCGAGCGCGGTACACGCGACCAGCGCGACCAGCATTGTGTTCACCTTCTGCATTCGATCTTCCCTCCGGCACGTCTCAGCGGGTCCAACCCGGTGATTATCCGATGCCCATATAGTGCAAATTACTGAGCGATTTCAGCGGGATAGACACAAGCCCGCCTCGCAAGGCCGCGAACGATAGGGGGTCCCCACTCTGGTGTCAAGACTCTGGTGAGCCGCGCGGCTCACTAATCGAGGCCGGGAAAGGCCATGGCGTCCGTCCGGCGGGCTCCATTACGAGCCAGATCGTTGACTCCCTAGAGGATCCGCCCCCGTTTCCCGAAGTTCACACGCGGCAAGCGAGCGCGCGACCCTGGCGCGCGCCCTGCGCACGGGTTCGTTTGAACGAACGGCTCACAGAGGGTATTCAGGATTGCCCGAAGCACCGGGTCTCAAGGGGCCCGGTCCGGTCGACTGGTGTACCTTTCTGAGTCAATGGTACGCTTTCGGTCTGGCTGGTCAGTACAGGAAGATAACCCCGTCTCATGATCTTCTCATGCGCAAGGTGCGAAACCCGCTACAAGCTGCCTGACGACAAGGTGTCCAACCGGGTCGTCAAGGTGCGCTGTCGCCGTTGCGGTGTGATCATCGTCGTTCGAGATCCCTCGCGCCCCCAGGGGGCCACGGTCGAGACGGAGGCCGTCTGGTTTGCGGCCATCGATGGAGAGCAGCGCGGGCCTCTCACGGCCGGGGCGCTCCAGCAGCTGATCGAGAGCGCCGTTCTCACCGCCTCGACGTTCGTCTGGAAAGTCGGAATGGGGGACTGGCTGCCGGCTCGAGATGTCCCGGAGATCTCAGCGCTGATCGCCTCTATTGGACCGCCGCCCATGCCGAGCGCGGCCGCGCATGCGGCGCCCACGAGCGTCCCAGACACCGGTGAGCTCCATGTCCCCGCGACCCTCGTGGATGGTGACGAGGCCGCGACGATCGAGGAGCGCGCGGCTCCGGCTCCCGTTGAAGACTCCACAGTCGAGCTGAAGGAGCAGGAGCAGGCTCCGCTTGAGCCCTGGGCCCGGGATGACGAACAGAACCTCGCGTACGACGACACGATTCAGGGCTTTGACGCGAACTCCGGGCTAGAGCAGGTCGACGACGCTCCAGGGGCAGAGACCGTCGAGGTGGTGAGCGCGGCTCCAGAGGCCGAGCTCGTCACTTCCGAGATGGAGGTTTCCGCCACAGAGCCGCAGGGAGTCGACGACGTCCCTTCTATCGCCTCAGAGGAGCCACCCCGAACGGTATCCGAGTCGGAGCCTACGCCGTCGTTCGAGGACGATGGCGCGTCGGTGGAGTCCTCCGCGCTCGGCGACTCTCCGGCCGAGACTCCTGAAGGTGTTGAGGTCGTTGACGATGCGCTGGTCGCTTCGTCGGCCGACGCCGTCGACTCGGTCGAAGCGACTATGGAGGAGGGGGCAGCCCCGGATCCTCCGGCTGAAAATCCGGTCCTGGACGAGCTCGTAACAGCCGAGCTCCCCTCCGAGGCAGTGGCGACGCATCAGGTCGACACCCATGAGGCATCGTCGGAGGACGTGGACGTCGCTCCCACATTAGAGGAGTCGGTCGAGACCTCAGTAGATCCCGAGGTCGCGCCCGCTTCGGTCACGGAGCCTGTCGATGAGGCTTTGGCCGACCCGGCTGCCGCCCCGGAAGAACAAGAAGATGAGGCTTTGGCCGACCCGGCTGCCGCCCCGGAAGAACAAGAAGGGGTGGCGGTTGAGCCTGACGCTGTGGCGGAGGAGTTGGGCGAGCCTGAGCCGAGCCCAGAGCCAGTAGAGGCGCCCTCCGAGACTCTGGAGGTCTCTGACGCGGATGGGAATGTGGCGGCTCCTGACAGCGACGTGACGGAGGCGGCCGCCGAGCCAGTTCCCGGAGCGGAAGACGCTTCGGACGCGGTCGCTGCGCCCCTGACCGAGGCCGAGGAGCCTGCTGAGCCGGTTGATGATGCGGGAACTTCAGACCCTGAGTACCAGGGAGGTCTGGGCGATGCAGATCCGACGGTCCGGATGGCGAAGCCTGACCTGCAGGAGCCCGAGCAGGGCGAGGTGATCCCAAGCGAGACGACGGTTCAGGATGTCGTCGCCGCCGATGTGAGTGAGCTGTCGGGGGACCCCTCGAGCTCAACAGAGCCGAGCGTGGATCCCTTGGCCCCAGCCGGTACGGACGTCGACCTGGACGCGGGTCCCGCGACGCGGGTCGATCCGCCTCCTGAGCCGACGATCGACACCCTGGCGGCCGGAGCCACGCCGCCAGAGGAGATGGCCACCCAGCCCGAGACGGAAGTGGCACCTGAGCCCAAGTCGGACGACCCTCTGGAGCTCGCCGAAGATCTCTTCGCGGGCGTGAAGGGGGCCATGAACACCGAAGAGCTCAAGCGGATGGCGGCGCCCAAGGCCGTCTCGACGCTCGATCTCATCCAGGCGCCTGATCTGGAGAATGAGGAGGCTCAGCCGACCGATGAGGACAAGGAGTTCTTCAAGCAGGCCATGAGGAGCGGGGGCCGCGTTCAGGCCATGTCCATTACCTCGATGGAGGCGATCGACAAGAGCGAGCTTAAGGAGCTCCGTGAGGAGTTCGGGGTCGTCGGAGAGCTGGAGGCTGCCGGCCGGAAGCGCAAGCTCATCGCAGCCGTGACCATCGCGCTGGTGGTCTCAGGCGTCGTCGGCGCGATCTCGCTCTACCAGAGCCAGCGAGAAGATCTGAAGAACGCCAACCGGGCCGAGTTCGCGGCGGACGAGAGCAGCGTGCCCGTAGCCGAGCACCGGGCGGTCTATGAGGTCGGTGACGACGAGGCGGAGGCCGCCGAGGAGGAGGCTCGTCTGGCAGCTGAGGAGGCGAAGCGCGACGCGGAAGAGCAGAGTCGCCTGGAGGCCGAAAAGCAGGCCCGAGCCGATAAGTGGGAGTCCCAGAAGGCCTACATGGCTAAGAAGAAGGCGGAGAAGGCCGAGGCGTCGCGCAAGACCTACAACAAGCTCAGCGCGTCTGATTACAAGAAGCTGATGACGGACTCTTCCGGTAAGTCGGAGGTGAAGCTGAAGTTCTCCGCCAGGGACCAGGCGGATAAGGCTGCTAAAGAGGCAGCAGCCAAGCGTAAGAAGAAGGGAGACGCGCGGGCCGGAGAGGTTGTTGCGACCTTCGGACGCAAGCGACGCCAGCTCGCGCGCTGCAAGAGCGGCGAGGATGAGAAGGTGCGCGCCCAGTTCACCGTGGCGCCGAATGGCCGTGTGACGGGCGTGAAGGTGACCGGCACGCAGAGCCCGCAGAAGCGCGACTGCGTCAAGGGGATCCTGAAGCAGGCCATCTTCCCCAAGGGCCCCGAGACGAACACCTACGCGATGCCATTCACGCTCTGATCTGACCTCTTCGTGGGCCCTCTCGCGCGACGGTCATTCTGAGTCGGGCGACCCTGCGCAGCTCACCTCTGGCCGTGGTTCTGCAGGCCGTAGTCCTTGATCTTGTAGAGGAGGGCACGGTGGCTGATCTCCAGGAGCTTCGCGGCCTGGGTTCGGTTGCCTCCAGTGCGCTCCAGCGCCCGCTTGATCAGCTCGCGCTCGATGAAGAGGGTCGCCTTCTTTACGGAGAGCTCATCGCTGCCCAGGGTCACTTGGACCGGATCGGTCGCGTGCTGAAGTTGGATCGGCAGGTCGGCCGGCTGAAGGACGCTGGACTCCGCGAGGACGATGGCGCGCTCAAGGACGTTCTCCAACTCCCGGACGTTGCCAGGCCAGGGGTAGCCGATGAGGATCTTCATGGTGTCAGGGTGGAGCGACGACTGGGCGACGTTCATGCGGCTCGCGATGCTCTTGAGGATGTGCTCGGCGATGAGCGGGATGTCCTCGACGCGCGCTCGGAGCGGCGGCACATGGATCGGAAGCACATTCAATCGATAGAAGAGGTCCTCGCGGAAGTTGCCCTCTTGCACCTCCGCCTCCAGGTTCCGGTGGGTCGCCGCGAGGACTCGGACGTTCACGGGGATACTGCGGGTGGCGCCTACCGGGCGAATCTCTCCCTCTTGCAGGACGCGCAGGAGCCCGACCTGGACTGAGCCAGGGAGCTCTCCCACCTCATCGAGCAGGAGCGTGCCTCCGTCCGCGTCTCGGAAGAGCCCGGGCTTGTCGGACTTGGCGTCCGTGAAGGCCCCGCGCACGTGTCCGAAGAGCTCGCTCTCCAGGATGGTCTCTGGGATCGCGCCGCAGTTCACGGCGATAAACGGCTCATCTCGGCGTGGGCTCGCGCGGTGGATCGCTCGGGCGACGAGCTCTTTACCGGTGCCTGAGTCTCCCGTGATCAGCACGGTCGTCGGGAACGCCGCGACCTTGACCAGCATCTCTTTGAGCAGGCGGAGGGCTTCGCTCTTGCCGATCAGGGGTCGGTCACCGCCTTCGATAGCGTCGAGGCGGGCTACGTGGGTCTCCAGCTCGGCCACGCGCGCGCGCAGGCGCTCCCGCTCCTCTGCTTTCCTCAGGGCCAGGATCACCTCGTCCCGCTGGAAGGGCTTCGAGATGTAGTCATAGGCGCCTCGCCGCAGGGCCTCGATGGCCAGGTCGATCGTGCCAAAGGCGCTCATGGTGATCACCGTCGAGTGCAGCCCCTGCTCTTTCATGGCGTCGAGGAACTCAAGCCCGTTCATCTGGGGCATCTTCATGTCGCAGAGCACCAGCTCGAACGACTCGCTCTGCAAGAGGTCGAGCCCGGCCTGGGCGCGGTGCACCACCTGGGTGTCGTAGCCCGAGCGAGTCAGCATCGCCTGCAGCATATTCGCGAAGGGCTCTTCGTCGTCGATGATCAGCACGCGCAGGGACATGGGTGCTCCAATAAGGTGGTCTATGAATCCTACATCGTAGAGCGCCAACCGACCACGTCACCCATCGGGTTCCTGTTCACGGGCGACCTAGACCTTGAGATCAGTAGGACGCTCGGAGCACGCTCGGAGACGAAATCGAAGTTCAGAGGCGAGGCGAGTGTTACGCCCGAGGAGAGAGCTCGTCTTCTTGAATGCACAACGCGACTGAGAAGGTCTTCGTGGCTCAGAAGAATGTCGTCGGGGTGGACATCGGATCCAACTCGATCAAACTGATCAACCTGAAAGAGAATCGACAAGGCGTGCACTTGCAGGCCTTCGATATGGCCATGCTGCCCCCGGAGACGGTGGTCGATGGTGCTCTGCTGAACTTCACGGCGATCGTCGAGAAGCTCAAGGAGATGATCAGCGCCAATAAGCTGCGGTCGAAGAACGTCGCGGTGAGCGTCTCGGGACACTCGGTGATCATCAAGAAGATCAGCCTCCCGGAGATGACGCCCGAGGAGCTCGAGGAGTCGATCCAGTGGGAAGCTGAGCAGTACATCCCGTTCGACATCAAGGATGTGAACGTCGATGTGCAGATCATCAACCCCAAGGCGGGGCAGGAGCAGATGGATGTCCTCCTCGTCGCGGCCAAGAAGGACGTCCTTCAGGACTACATCTCTGTGATCCAGGAGGCGGGGCTGAAGCCGAACGTGGTCGACGTCGACACCTTCGCCGTCCAGAACATGTTTGAGTTGAACTACGGATTTCCTCCCAACGAGACCATCGCGCTGGTGAACATCGGCGCGTCGGTGATCAACATCAACGTGATCGCCGACTCGATCACGACGTTCACCCGCGACATCTCTATGGGTGGCGGTCTGCTGACCTCGGAGATCCAGCGGCAGCTGAACATCTCGTACGAGGAGGCCGAGCACTACAAGACGGCCGGCGCCGGGAACATCACCAACTCGACCATCGCCCGGGAGGTCCAGGCCATGAGCGAGCGGATCGCTTTGACCCTGGTCAATGAGATTCAGCGCTCCCTGGACTTCTACGCAGCTACGACCGTGAACGCGGACATCTCGCGCATCTACCTCTCTGGAGGGTCGGCCCAGATCACCGGACTGATCCGGAGCCTGGAGCAGAGCCTTGAGGTGCCGGTCGAGCTCGTCAATCCGTTCAAGAACATCATCGTAGACGCCAAGAAGTTTGATGTGGATCTCCTGCAGCGAATGGCCCCTGTGGCCGCGGTCGCGGTGGGGCTTGGCCTTCGGAAGCCGGGGGACAAGCTATGATTCGGATTAATCTCCTACCGTCTGAGGGCAGTCGGCGGCGTCGAGGCGGTCAGAACACGCTGAGCATTGTGATGCTGCTCGTGATCATCGAGGTCCTTGGGCTGTTCTCCTGGTATCAAGACGTTGAGGAGCAGGTCGGGCAGCAGGCGTCCGCCATCCGGAAGGCCGAGGAGAGCGTCAAGCGTCTCGAGAAGGCCAAGAGTCGTCTGGAGGAGCGCGAGTCAGAGAAGGTGGAGCTGTCGCAGCAGAACCTGATTCTTGAGACCCTCAAGACCGCGAAGACGGGACCGGCCAAGATCCTGAAGTACATCAGCTACGTCCTGACCCGGAAGGAAGACAACCTCTATAACCGAGAGGAGCTCACCGCCCAGGAGGCGGCCGGCTGGGCCTCGGGTTGGGACCCTCGCAACGTCTGGATCACCAAGATGACTGAGGAGTTTGGCGACGTGACCATTCTCGGTCTGGCCCGAAGTCACGAGGACGTGGCCGAGTTCTACCGCCGTATGGAGACCAGCATTCACTTCGTGGGCATCGACCCGGTGATGCAGGAGGTCGTCACGGGCCAGGACTTCGAGGAGATCGAGCTTGTGGCCTTCGAGGCGGTGACCATCGTGAACTACGACTCGACTGGAAAGCTGCGGATGAAGCGTGAAGAGGTGCCAGATGCCATGACGCCCTTCATCATCGCGAGCGCCGAGCCCAAGAAGGACAAAGAGGAAGAGAAGAAGAAGAAGAAGGGAGGGCATCACTGATGGAACAGTTTGAAGCGCTTCCGCTCCCCCACAAGGTCTTGATGGTTTTCCTCGCGCTCGCGTCGATCGCCGGGGTGTTCTACTTCGTGCTCATCGGAGACCTGGAGGAGGAGATCGCCTCGTCCCAGGCCAAGGTTCGGAAGACGGAGCAGTCCGCCGCCCAGCTCAAGCGATACGAGAATAAGGAGCTCATGGCCGCCCTTGAGGCCGAGCTCTCGGAGCTCAAGGAGCAGCTCGCCGCGAACAAAGCGCTGCTCCCGGAAGACGAGATGATTCCGTCACTGATCACGGCCATCAAGCGACAGGCGGACGAGCTGGGCCTGAAGATCGTCAGCTTCCAGAAGATGGAGCGCTACGCCGACGACTACGTGAACATCATCCCGGTCAAGATGGAGGTCGAGGGTTCATTCCCGGTCGTGGTCTCGTTCTTCGACGCCCTCTCTCAGCCGGGCATGCGGACCATGACGGTCACGGACCTCTCCTTTAAGGCGGTGCCCGTCAAGGACCTCCTCGATGACCAGGCGAGGGGCCTCCCGTCACTCGGCGCGATCGAGGACTCCTCTTCGACGGCGAAGTCCAACAGCGAAGCGGGACCTCTCTCGCCCGTTCAGGAGTTGATCAACCGCCTCGACGAATACGAGCGAGCGGTCGACCGCATGCGCATCAACGCCAACTTTAAGGTGAACGCGTTCTCCTATTCCGGCGAGCTGCTCAGCGATGAGGAGCGGGCGAAGCGAGGGCGTTCGAAGAAGCGCAAGCGGGGCAAGCACTAAGATGGCACTCTTTAACTCCGCCCATCGTACCTGGATCGCCCGAATTCTCCTGGGCCTGTTCGTGCTCGTCGCCGTGGTGCCGCTCACCGCTTGCGATGACTCGGGTGACGCGCCACCGCCACGCCCGCCGGACCCTCGAAAGAATCGTCCGGGTCACGGCAAGAAGAAGAGCAAGGGCCTCGATCCAACCGGGATGGTGAACGTTCAGATCACCAACCCCAGGTGGGACATGATCCAGGTCCACTTCGATAAGATGTCTACGAAGCGACACAGCCCAGTTCATGATGTCTTCAAGCCCCAGGTGCTGAACTTCATCCCCCGTCCCGAGCTCCCTGAGCCGGAGGTGACTGGGCCGGTCGCGGACGTCGAGGCGGAGTTCGAAGAGGTGAGGGGGCCACTGCAGCTCTTCCCGCTCTCGGACTACGAGCTCCTGCTCGTCATGAGCGGAACCGCGCTCCCGAAAGCCCTGGTCGTCGATCCAAAGGGCCAGACCCACGTGGTCACGCGGGACATGAGGATGGGAGACGCGGGTGGCATCGTCGAGCACGTCTCCCAGTACATGGTTGTCGTGCGCGAGCCCAACTCGGAGCGACCCTACAAGCTCACCATCGCGCCTCCGCTTATGGACATGACCACAAAGCTCGGGAGCTCTAGCGACTCCGAGAGCGAGACGGCGGACGCGACCCCGACTCCGCAGGCGGACGGCTCCGAGCCCTGAGTCCACGCCTGATCCTCGTGTCTGAGTCATCGCGTGTCGGTCGTATTTTCTTGTTCGCGCGACTCGAGACCTGACGTCCAGGTGGGCGAAACCCCGCGAACATACCCGTTTTTTTGACCCTCTCCAGGGCCGGTCATACCATGGCGTAGACGTGCCAGAGATGGCCATAAACCCACGTGATTTCGCGGGGTTTTCCAGGGGAGACTTCGTAATGACCCGCCTAACGAACCGCATCATCGGCCTCGCGACGTTCGTCGCGCTGATGAGTCCTGCGGTCGCGGTCCAGGC
>CALCNF010000593.1 GCA_937897815.1 uncultured Pseudomonadota bacterium
ACCGCGTAGTCGTACGTCCCCAGCTGGTCCAGCGCGAAGGCCCCTGCGAGCAGGGAGTACTCAAGGAGCGCCACGCGGCCGCCGCCTCCAGTGCCATAGCCGTTCGAGGCGATGCTGCCACCTCGGGCGCTCACAGCGCCGTCACCCGTGATGATGTTCGCCCGGAGCGACACGCTGCCACCGGCTCCATTGCTGGCGCTCTGACTCGCGGAGGCCACGATCTCGCCCTGAACGGTCAGGGTGTTCGCCACGTCGAGGCGGACGACGCCGCCCCCTCGTCCGTTGTAGCCGCCACCCGCGCCCGCCGTGTCCGGGTCGTACAGGTTGCCGTACACGGGATTGGTCGTGGACCCGTTCTGGTTGCCCGGGTTGCCCGCACCACCATGACTCGCCGCGGCCTTGGAGTTCAGGCCCGAGCTCTGCCATCCCCACCAGTAGCCCTTCGGATAGCCCTTCGCCGTGACATCGATTTTGGCGCCCTCGGAGATCCACATGGAGTCGCAGGACACGTCAACGCGGCTCTCAAAGTCCTCCTCCAGCTCGGCGCTGGTTAGGGTCGTGCCCGAATTCAGTTGGACCTCCTGGCCTACGGTCATGGGTGCCGTGCCCATCGTGAGCACCGCGGTGTCGCTCAGGATCACATCCCCGCTCACGTCGATGGCTCCGTCTCCCTGCTCGAGCGTGCTGGTACCGGAGAGCTCGAGGTTCCCCTCGGCCGCGAGCCCAACCGGACCCAGAGAGCAGCTTGAGTCATCGAGCAGATGAAGAGCGCCACCCGCGAGCAGGCCACCTGAGGAGACGTCCACGTCCGAGTCGTCCACCGTGATGGACTGGCTCACCTCGAGGGTGCGCGCCGTGAGGGACGCCAGGTCGGTCACGCTCACGCTCCCGCTCTCAGAGGACACGTGCACATCACCCGTGCTGTGCAGGCGTGCGCGGCCCAGAACGACGACGTCGGTGAACTCGATGTAGCCACCGAGCGTGTCACCCACACCCGCGACCTCCGTCATGTCGCCCTCGGCGACGGTCAGCGTGTCGATGGTGTTGCCCGAGACGATGAAGCTCGTGTTGTCACCAAGACCCACGTCGCCTTCATCGCGGTTGGGCGTGATGGCGTAGCCGGTCCAGAGGTTCGGCACCCATGTCGCGCCGGGAACATGGAACGTGGTTCCACCCAGCTCGCCCTCGGCGATCTCGAAGGGCCCCGGGGCGGGCAGCTCCGTGACGGCGTCCTCGTAGCTGCATCGCTCGGCGTTGTCGATCACGAGCGTGCCGGTCGCCGCGCCCGCGGGCCTCAAGAAGACGGTCCCGGCGGCGCCCGCGTAGCAACCGTATGCGGACCCGGCGTGGGCCTCCACGCCGAAGTCATAGGTACCGACGTTGTCCATGGCGAAGGCGCCAGCGAGGAGCGAGTAGTCGAGCAGCGCGGTGCGCCCGCCGCCGCCCGTGCCGTAGCCGTTCGACGCGATGCTGCCGCCGCGTGTGGCGATCAGCCCGTCTCCTGTGATGATGTCCGCACGGACGGACACGCTGCCGCCAGCGGCATTGGAGTTCCCTCCCTGGTTGCCATCTGCCAGGATCGCCCCCTCCACCGTCAGGGTTCCCGCGATGTCGAGGCGAACCACGCCTCCTCCGGCGCCGTTGTAGCCACCGCCTGCGCCGAGGGTGTTGGGATCATAGAGGCTACCGTACGCGGGCTTCACGTCGTTGACGCTCGCCGACCCCTGGGCTCCGCGCCCACCGTGGCTCGCGCCCGTCTTGCTGCCGAGCCCCGCGGACTGCCAGTCCAGCCAGACGTTCTTCGGATAGCCTTTGGCCGAGACGTCGACCGCGGCGCCCGAGGCGATCTCCATGGAGGCGGCCTGGATCTCGATCCGGCACTCGCGATCGGACTCCGACGGGGAGCAGGTCACGGTCGCGCCACCCTCAAGCTTCACCGCGCCGCCCACCTCGATGGGGCCACCATCGGCGAGGAGCTCGGCGTCGGTCTCGACCACGAGGTCACCGCCGACGAGCATGCTCTGCGCCGTGTGATGAAACGCCGTCGTCCCCGACAGGGTGAGGTCGCCCTCGATGTGCAAGACGTCCGCGCCAGCGAGCGAGGAGGCGCCCTCGAGCTCGAGGTCGGCGACACCCTGGAGACCCAGGTTGAGGTCGCTGTCGACCACCTGAAGTTCCACCGCACCATCGGCCAGCTCCAATCGACTGGCGGTGAGCTCCGAGTTCTCGAGGCTCACACCTGCGCCTGCTCCGGTCACGAGGAGGTCCGCCGCGGTGAAGACCTTGGCCTTCTCCCGGACGATCAGCTGATGGAAGAGGTAGATGGAGCCGTAGGCATCCCCCGGACCCGCGACCGTGGTCATGTCCCCCTCCCCTATCACGAGGGTGTCCGCCGTGTTCCCCGTGATCTCGAAGCGCGTGTTGTCCACCAGCGTCGGCTCTCCCTGCTCCCGGTTGGGGGTGAGGAGCACGCCCTCCCACACACCTGGCTCCCAGGTCTCGCCGAGAATCGTGAGGCTGTCGCTCTGGAGTTCTCCCTCGCCCAGCACTCCGACGGGAACCGCGGGGAGCTCGGTCTGAACGGTCGCCAAGCTGTTCTTATCCCGATTCGAGATAACGAGCGTGCCCAGGTCCGCCCCGGCCGGCCGCAGGAAGACCGTACCCGCGGCGCCCGTGTAGCTGCCGTAGGCCGCACCACCGTTGGCGTAGACGCCGAAGTCTGGCGTATCCGCCTTCTCGATCGCGAACGCGCCGGCCAGGACCGTGTAGTCGAGCAGCGCCACGCGACCGCCCGATCCCGTGCCATATCCATTGGAGGATATGCCTCCGCCCCGAACGCCGATCTCGCCGTCACCCGTGATGATGTCCGCGCGAATCGTGACGCTTCCTCCCGCCGCGTTGGAGTTCGACTGCAGGCCGTCTGCGAGAACCTGGCCCTGGAGGGTGACCGTCCCGTCGACATCGAGGCGAATCACACCGCCACCTGCGCCGTTGTAGCTGCCGCCGGCGCCCGCCGTATCCGGGTCATAGAGGTTGCCGTACACGGGGTTGGAGGAGCCCTCAGGCTGGTTCCCCCAGGACCCGCGGCCGCCGTGGCTCCCGCCGACCTTGGCGGCCGTGTTGGTCGCCTGCCAGTTCCACCAGTAGCCCTTCGGGTAGCCCTTCGCCGTGGCGTCGATGGTCGCGTAGGGCGTGACCGTGAGCTCCTGCGCGTCGACTCGAATCTGAGCCTCGAAGCCCTCCTCGAAGGGGTGACAGGTCAGCGTGCTGTTGTCCGCGATGGTCACCGCACCACCGACGTCCATCGAGCCCGTGCCCATGGTGAGCGTCGAGGTGCCCAGGGTTTGCAGGTCTCCCTCACAGACCAGACCGCCAGTCTCCAGGCTCAGGAGGCTCGAGTCACCGATGGTGAGGTCTCCCGCCACATGAGCTCCGAGGTCGCCGAGCTCCACCGAGGACGCCCCGCCAATG
>CALCNF010000594.1 GCA_937897815.1 uncultured Pseudomonadota bacterium
ACAGGAATGTTCCACATCTTCCGCATCCACACGGCGTAGTGGACCATGTGGGTGTTGGTCTGGGAGTGGATGATGTCGACCTTCGGCGCGTTCCACATGGTGCGCCACGAGCCGGGCATGGGGATCTTCACCTTCGGGTGCGTCGGGTATCCAAAGGCACGGCACAGGTGCACGTCCGGGTGATCGATCGGGGTGTCCTTGCGCGTGTCGGGCCCCATCAGCGTCACGTCATGTCCACGCTTCATCAGCCCCTGCTTCAAGAAGCGGGTGTGGATCGCGGGACCGCTCTGAACGGTGTCCGAGGGGAACTCTGTCATAATTCCGACGCGCATGATGCACCTCAGGGTGGTGGTTCGGTCTAACGTCTGGCCGGGGGCCGCCGACGAGGGGGAGGGGACTGTTCACCCACCCTAAGGGCAGGTGCGCGTGATCTCTGCAATCCTCAGGCCAGAAACGGCCACCCTCTAAATTGCTGGGGAAGTTGTTGTTTTTATTGCGATTGGTGTCGGTTATTCCCCGGTCGACCTCACTGGGATGGAGTAGGGTTACTCCACCCCACCTGGGAGGTTGGAGCACGTTTGCTCCGATCTCGGGCTTGACCGCGTACTCCCTTGCCGAAGGGGCGATCGAGTGGCATGACAGAGCGCCACCCTCCTGGGAGCCTCTATGAAGTTCGTCGACGTCGCCGAGTTCTATGCCGAAGAGGGCGGCGGTGTGCGTACGTACATCAACCAGAAGCTCCAGGCAGGAGCGCGGGCGGGTCATGAGATCGTGATCATCGCCCCGGGTCCTGAGGACGCGGAGGAGGAGCGGCTCGGTGGTCGTATCCTCTGGGTGAAGGGTCCCACCATGCCCTTCGACCCGCGATACTACGTGCTCTACAACGAGCGCCGCGTCCATGAGCTCCTCGACCGCGAGCAGCCCGATCTTGTCGAGGGTTCCTCACCCTGGACCGGCGGTTGGTTCACCGCCCGGTGGAAGGGAAAGGCGCCACGCACCTTTATCTTCCACTCGGATCCTGTGGCCGTGTATCCGCAGACCTTCCTCAGTCGAGCCCTCGGCGCGGGCACCGTCGATGGTCTCTTCGACTGGTATTGGTCCTATCTAAGAAGGCTCTCTCGGCGGTATGACGCGACGGTCGTGAGCGGTCATTGGCTGGCCCGGAAGCTCGATGGGTTTGGTCTCGCCAAGCCCGTGGCTGTTCCCTTCGGGATCGACAAAGAGCAGTTCTCCCCGACGCGCGCCGACGAGGCTGTGAAGGCACAAATTCTTGAGTCGTGCGGCGTGAGCCCGGACGCGAAGCTCCTGGTCACCATCAGCCGGTTTCACCCCGAGAAGCGCCTCGGCACCCTGTTCGAGGCCTTCCGGCGAGCGAGCGAGAAGCAAGAGATGGCGCTCGTGGTGTTCGGGGGAGGGCCTCTCGACGGATGGGTTCGCCGGCGCGCGGCGAAGGTGCCCGGCATTCGCCTCGCTGGATACACGAAGGACCGTGACGAGCTCGCCGCGATCCTGGCCAGCGCGGACGCCATGCTCCATGGCTCGGCGGCGGAGACCTACGGGCTCGTCGTGGCCGAGGCCATCTGCTCGGGTCTACCCATCATCGTTCCGGATGTGGGAGGCGCCGCAGATCTGGCGGCGCCAGGTTACGCTGAGACGTACACCCCTGGCGACGTCGCCGGCTGTACCGACGCGATCGGTAGGCTGCTCGCACGCCCCAGGTCCGAGCTGCAGGAGGCGTGCGCTGAGGTCGCGCGCACCGGGATCGGCACCATGGATGATCACTTTCGGCAGCTGTTTGAGCTCTATGTGAGTATCGTCGAAGAGAGCCGGGCGTGAGCGGAGACCGCTCCATGACGGGCGTCATCAGCGAGGTCGTGGGGCGTCTTATCGCTCGTCCGGGGCGCGCGGTCGGGCTGGTCACGCTCATCGCCGTGGCGCTGGGATCGTGGGGCTCCGGGATCGAGATCCGGAGCGACATGGAGGATCTCTTCCCGGACGACACGCCAAACGTGGTCCGGGCCCGTCAGGCCCGCCAGATCCTGAAGCAGCGTTCTGAGCTCCAGATATTGATTGGTGGACCGTCCCGCGAGGCGAATCGCGCCGCGGGCGCCGAGCTCGCCAAGCGCGTAGCGACCCACCGTGACATGGTCGGCTCCGTCGAGTTCAGGCGAGACACGGCGTTCTTCGAGAAGAACGCCATGCTCTTCTTGAGCCTGGAGGACGTACAGCAGGTTCACGACGAGGTGCGCGACACGATCAAGGAGGCCGTGAAGCGCGACATGGCCCTCGATGACTTGGGTCTCGAAGACGAGGAGGAGGACTCGGACGAGCCGTCCGCCGAACCGGGGGACTCAAAGAAGAGCGGGATTCCAGACGAGGCTGAGATTCGTGAGCGATACAACGCCCAGGACCTCTCCGAGTACTTTGAGAGTCCAGATGGGCAGGTGATCGCCGTGAAGGTGTATCCCACCTTCAAGCCCGCGGACGCGGTGCGGACACGCGCGCTCATGGAGGTGATCGACCAGGACGTCGCGATGACCCTGCAGGCGCAGTCGTCCCCCGAGCTGTCGGTGACGATCGAGGGCGACTACTCCCAGATCACCGCCGCCGTGGATCAGATCCGATCCGACCTGTCCTGGGCGACGGGCGTGGCGCTGACCTTGATCGTCGTGCTGCTCACCGTCTACTTCCGGCGGCTTCGTGCGGTCGCGTTGGTGCTCTTCCCATTGCTCATAGGCCTCGCCCTGACCGTGGGCTTCGCGCGGCTCTCTATTGGCTACCTCAACCTCATCACGGCCTTTATCTTCGCCATTCTCGTGGGTCTCGGCATCGACTTCGCGGTCCACGCGGCCAGCCGGTTGGACGAAGAGCTTGAGGCGGGCCACGAGCTCAAGGTCGCCCTTCGCCAGGCGTTTAGCCGGCTGGGGAGGGCGATGTTGGCCGCGGCGCTCACCACCATGGCGACGTTCGCCGCGCTCATGATCTTCGACTTCCGAGGGTTCAGTCAGTTCGGTCTCCTCGCCGCGGCGGGCGTCGCGCTCTGTCTGACCTCGGTCTACCTCGTCCTCCCTCCTGCTGCCGTCCTTCTCGGCCGCTCCGCTTCTACGGTGTCGACCGACGCCAAGGCCCCGGGGACTCAGCATGCGGGAGCCGCCCGATGGCCCTGGTGGATCCTCGTGACGTTCCTCGTTCTGACGTCCGTGGCTTCGCTTCGGCTCCCGGAGCTGCAGTTCGAGGCGGATATGCGCAAGCTCAGAACCCGGGGCACAGCGCAGGCCTCAGCGCTCAAGAAGAAGTATCGGTCCGAGGCGGAGACGCGCAACGCCTCGCCCGCGCTGATCATCACCGATGGGCTCGAGGACACGGAGAAGGTCCATCGCTACCTGGAGGAGAACCAGGAGCAGTTCGAGATCCTCACCGACGTGGTGTCTCTGGCGACCTTTGTGCCGCAGGGACAGGAAGAGAAGCTCGCGCTGATCGCCGAGACGAAGCGTCGTCTGGACGCCAAATACGGCCTCCTTGAGGGGGCGGAGCGTGAGGACGCCGATCGCCTGAGGACGTACCTCACGCCCTCAGGCTTCACCTACAAAGACCTACCTGAGTGGGTCCGATCCAAGTTCACGGATAACGACGGCAACCTGGGCCGCTACGTGCTGCTCTATGTGTCTGGCTCCAAGTCGACGGCGGAGCATGTGCTGAAGATTCAGCGAGCGATCGGAACCGTCGAGGTCGATGGGAAGCAGCATCACGCCACGGCGAGCTGGATGATCCTCGGTGACGCCTACACCATCGTTCGGGATGAGGGACCCATGGCCGTCCTCCTCGCCTCTCTGGTCGTACTGCTGCTCCTCATTCTGGATCTCCGAAGCGCTCGATGGGTGCTCATCGCCTACGTTCCCCTCGGGGTGGGTTTTAGCTTGTTCCTGGGCCTGCTCGCGTGGCTGCAGATCCCGCTGAACCTGTTCAATATTGTCGTGCTCCCGACGATCCTCGGGATCGGCGTCGATACGTCGATTCATCTGGTTCATCGCCTCCGAGACGGAGAGCCGGTGCTGCGCGTCTTTCGCAAGACAGGGTCGGCCGCCATGGTCAGCGCGGCGACGACGGCCATCGGTTTCGCCAGTCTGTTGGTCGTCTCGAATGAAGGTCTGCGCTCCATCGGGCTCGTGGCGGTGATCGGCATCGCCTCCATCACCGTGAGCACCATCGCGCTCACCTGCGCCGCGGGACGCTTGAGTCGCTCAAGCTAGCGGGGCATCAGGGGCGCCAGCTTCTCCAGAGCGAGGGACAGCTCGTCGGGTGAGACGCAGGTGAAACAGAGTCGCACCCAGGTCTCATAGCCTTCACCGGAGGCGCCGCCAGGCGTCAGCACGACACCGGCGTCGACGCAGCGCTCGAGAAACTCCAGGCTGGAGTCCTCCGACCCAATCCAGGGCGTGGCGTCAAAGAACAGAAAGGTCCCTCCGGCTGGATGGGGGAGCCCCAGAGCGTCGGCGGCGGACCGCCCGGCCTCGCCGTAGAGCCTCCTCGCCTCCTCGAGCCACGGCTCACCGTCGGCGAGGGCGCGACTCGCGGCGAGCTGCATCGGCTTGGAGGCGCAATAGGACTGAAAGGTCTGCACGGCTCGGATGGCCCGCATGGCGACCTCAGGTCCGTGCACGTAGCCGACACGACTCCCTGCCATGCCGTGACCCTTCGAGAGGCTGTGAACCGCCAGGGTTCGATCCCGCAGATCCGGACGGGTCCAGAGCGGTGTAGGAGCCTCGTCGCCGAAGTAGATGTCCTCGTAGACCTCGTCGGAGAGGACCCACAGGTCGTGGCGCGCGGCGACGCGCGCGACGGCGGAAGCCACCGCGTCGTCGAGGATGACGCCGGTCGGGTTGTGGGGGCTGTTCAGATAGATGGCGGCGGTTCGCTCCGTGATCGCGGCTTCCAGCGCCGCCTCGGGATCGAAGGCCTCTTCTGTGAGCCGATCGTAGAAGGGGACTTGAATCGGCCGCGCTCCACACGACGAGATCACGCCCCGAATCAACGGCCAAAAGGGGGAGGGAAGGAGCACCTCATCCCCCGGATTGAACA
>CALCNF010000595.1 GCA_937897815.1 uncultured Pseudomonadota bacterium
ACATCATCCCATGTCTCGCTTGAAGACGCGGTTGAAGAAGGCCCACGCGACGCTCTTGGTCGGCTGCATAAAGCGCTCGGTCCCGAAGAAGCGTCGAAACTCCGCTTGGGTCTCTGCCCCGGAGAGCAGCCAGAGCGAGGCACGCTGAATGTCGTCGACGCGGTCCATGATGTTTCGATAGCTCTTGGGCAGGTCCTCAAGGGTGTCGATGGCGACCCGGAGGATCTCAGCCTGCCGCTCAAGCACCTCGGGCGGGACCCCATGGATCTCCGCCAGGCGCGCCGAGGTTTCCGGAAGCTCCAGAGCCTCGAACGCGCTGTCGAGGAGCGCTATGTCTCGCTCCACACGGTCTGCAGGTGCCTGGCCGTAGCGGGCCTCAAGCACGGAGCGTACGCCCTCGCTGGTCAGCCGGTCAGGGAGAGCGCCTGAGGCGGCGGCCTCAAACACGCAGTCCCTCACGATGTCACGAAGGGTCGCGACACTGGAGATGCTCGTCTCGCGAACAGCGGCCGAGATGTCCGCCTTCGACTGCCGCGAGAAGCCTCGGCACTCATGAGACGGGAGCTCCCGGGCGGCACGCTCAAAGTAGTAATCGACCAAACCGAACAGGTCGTCTTCTCGTTCATGGAGGGGCTTGAGCCGCAAGCGCGCTCCGGTGAGGCCCGTTGGCGTCTCAGCGAGGCCTACCAGCAGAAGGTCCCCTCGCGTCTTTTGCAGGCGAGCGACCCGAGTCAGGCCATCCGCGTTGAGCGCTTCCATACGGTCCAGCACAAGAGTGCCGGCTTCCGCGGCCTCCGCTGCAGACTTCAGAGCCTCCGGAAAGGCTTGAGGCGCCACGCTGCCGCAGTCGAGGTTCACGCGACCGCCAGTTCGGCCGAGCTTCCCGACGGCGAGATTATGAATCACGTCAGCCACGAGGCCCTTACCGGTCCCCGACGCTCCGTGAACGTGGAGAGGGTCGCCGCCTTGTCGCAGGAGCAGTCCCGAGAGGACGCCTCGGGCCACCTGGTCTCGGAACTCCGAGCCGATAACGCCGCAGGCGTCTAAGGCGAAGTTGATCGACTGCATCTCTTCAACCACGGTTCCCGATTCCATCAGCGCTCCTACCTGGCCAGAACCGATCCTGGCCCGCGCGCACCCTAGCGGAAGCGCGCGCGCCATCACAAGTTCGGTTCCCGGAACCCTTGGTAACTCCTGGGTTTCATGAGAACGACCACGGCAGCCGCCGGTCCGAGGAGCAGCAACCACATCTCAGGGAGCAGCAGAACCTCCTCCTCGAGGTAGAGCTGAGCGACCAGCGCGAGACCGTTGTGGAGCATGTGCAGGAGAACCCCTGGCCAGATGCTCTCCGAGCGTATGGCCAGGGCGCCCAGGGCCAGGCCAATGACGAACGCAGTCGGAAACTGGTGAAGGTTGAGATGGTAAGCGCCGAACACCAGAGCCGAGATCACCACCGCCCACCGGGTCGACAGGTGGCGGCGAATGGACTGGAGAACCAGGCCTCGGAACAGCAACTCCTCCGCGATGGCCGGCGCTACGGAGGCCCCGAGGAAGAGCAAGGCCGCCGACAGCGGCTCCTGCCCGAGCGAGATGAACGCCTCACCGAAGGCCTCCATCTCAGGCGAAGGCATGGGCATCCAGTGATCCATGGCGACGCGCATCACGCGGTAGGCCCCATACCAGAGACCGACGCCAAACAGGGCGGCCAGGGACATGGCGGCGAAGCTGGGACGTCGAAGCGCGAAGGTCCGCCGGGGGTCCAACTTCAACCAACGCACCAGCAGCACCGTGGGCAGCAGGATGAAGCCCCACTGCGTCACGTGGATCAACACGAGCAGGCTCTGACCGGCCAGGGCCATGGACCCGTAGAACAGCAAGCCCAGCAGCGCCGCCAGGAAGGTGACCAGCTCGGGCATGGTCGCGACCAGGGGCCTCTCATCCCCCTCCTCCCGCCGATGAAACAGCGCAGAGATTCCCGCGTCTCCCATCAACGCCGCCTCAAGGCGGAACATTCGCGCCGCGAGGGCCAGGCCCAGGGCCGTCCAGACCCCACTGGAGAGAAAGACGATGAACAGTCGACCCGCGTCGATGTCCCCGAGCAGCAGGTCCTTCATCGCGAGGGCGAGGTTGATGACCGGGGCCGCCGCCAACGCCGGGTCCAGCTCGACGCCCGGAAGGCTTGAGAGCATGAGGGGAAAGATGCACAGCAGGTAGAGCGGCGTCAGGTAGTTTTGCGCGTCCTTGAAGCTCCGAGCCGTCACGGCGACCGCCATCATCACCGCTCCGAACATCATGCCAAGGAACACCAGGCAAGCGAGGATGAGCAGGATATTCAGCAAGGGGACATCGAAGGTCAGCGAGGAGCCGACCTCCGCGGGCAGCGGGATGCTCAACGCCACGAGCGCCATGCTGATCAGGTTCATGACTCCTGTGAGGAGCGACAACACGACCACCGCCCCGAACTTCCCAGCGACGATCGACGTCGCGTCAACGGGCGCCGTGAGAAGCGTCTGTAGCGTTCCTCGCTCCTTCTCGCCGGCCGTGAGGTCAATCGCGGGATAGAAGGCCGCGCCGATCATCAGCATGCTCACGAGCATGGGTAGAATCTGCCCCAGCAGCCACCCGCCCTGACGGGCCGGAGGCGCGACGTTCTCAACCTCGACGGCTACGGGTCGAAAGAAGGCCTCCTTCAGGCTCGCCTCGCTTAAGCGACGCTCACGGACCGCGGTGACGTACGTCATGAACGCCGACTCAAAGCGCTCTTTCGCCTCTCTGGAGAGCTCATCGCTGCCATCAAACGCGATCGTCACGGCCCCCTGTTCGCCCTTGGCGATCGCGTCAGCGAAGCCATCCGCGAGGACCGCGACCGCGGCCACCTCGCCGTTGGCCATAGAACGAGCGGCCTCATCGACCCGGAGTACGTCGGTCGCCTCAAGCTCCTGGAGCGCATCCATGAGCTCGACCGGAGGCTCGGCACCAGCCATACCCACAACGAGTGTCGCCTTCCCGATGCTGTCCTGCTGAGCCTTGGTCGCCTGACCCAGCCCGAGAAACAGGAGCGGATACAAGACCAACGGCAAGACGACCATCACGATGACCGTCTTTCGGTCCCGGAGGGTCTCCACGACCTCCTTCTTCAGGATCACCCACGCGGCGTCGAGGGTCGTCATGGCGTCACCTCGCGCGCCTCGTCGCCGCCTATCTCCTCGCCAAGCAGCCTCAAGAAACCTTGCGACAGGTCCTGGGCACCAGAGCGCTCCTGGAGCGCAGCGAGCGTTCCCTCCGCGCGGATCGTCCCGTGATGGATGACCGCGGCGCGGTCACAGATGAGCGCGACCTCCGCCATGATGTGGGTCGAGATCAGCACGGCCTTCCCGGCCTCCGCGGCCTGGCGGAAGAACTCCAGGATCTCTCGCGCCGCGAGAAGATCGAGGCCGCTGGTCGGCTCATCGAGGATAAGCACGTCAGGGTCATGTACGAGCGCCCGAGCGATAGAGGCCCGTTGCTTCTGTCCCGTCGAGAGCGTGTCGCAGCGTTGGTCAATGAAGGCCGAGAGGCCGAGGGCCCGGTCAAGCACCTCCGTGCGCGCCTCGACCGCTCCTGGGCTCATTCCATGGAGCGTCCCGAAGTAGACCAAGACCTCGCGCGGTGTGAGCCGCCCATAGAGGCCCGTGTCTCCTGTGAGGTAGCCGAGGGCAGCGCGAACCTGAAGCGAGCCGCTCACGACATCGTAGCCGCCGACCCAGGCCTGTCCCTCGGTCGGCGCGAGGAGTGTGGCCAGCATGCGCAGAGTTGTGGTCTTACCGGCGCCGTTCGGGCCGATCAGCCCGACAACTTCGCCGGGCTTCACCTCAAGGCTGACGTCATCAGCGGCCAGGAGCGTTCCATAACGGC
>CALCNF010000596.1 GCA_937897815.1 uncultured Pseudomonadota bacterium
GCACCACCGAGTTGCAAAACGGGTTACCGTAGGGGATCACGACCTTCATCCAGGTGTCTGAGGGCTCATCATTGACCATCTGCTGGAAGGAGAAGCTGCACTCCTCAAGAGGGGTGTCGCACTTGCCGTTGTCTGGGTTGCACCAGTTGCCGTTGCCGTTGCAGGAGTAGTCCACGCCCTCGCAGAACCCACCGCAGCCGTCGCCACCGCAGTAACGCTTGGTGCCGTCGTCGTTCGTGCAGTCCGGAACACAGGTGTCGATGCAGACACCCTTCTCCAGGTCACAGGCCTTGCCCACACCACATTGGTCGTCCGAGTCACCGTTACACTCGACGCAGGTCGCCCCGCTCGCGAGCTCAGCGCAATAGGGCGTATCCGTTCCAGGAGTGTCGCAGTCCGTGTCGTCCTGCCAGGCCCAGCCGGCGTCCGCGTCATCAGGATTGGTGGACTGGCAGGCCTGAATCAACGCTCCCTGGCACACAGGAAGGCTGCCCTTGCAGTCCGAGACGCACTGGCCATTGTCGCAGCTCTCGCTGCCTTGGCACTTGCCGCACTCTCCTCCACACCCGTTCGAACCGCAGGCCTTGCCCTCGCAGTTCTTCTCGGCCTCGCAGACCTCGCCGTTGAAGCAGACGTCGCCGTCGACGGGGAAGAAACACGCGTCGCCACAGACCTCTGCGCCCTCGGGGCACTCATCCACGCAGACGTTATCAGCCGAGCAGACCTGGCCGCCGCTGCAGGTCCCACAGTCAGCGTCGCAGTCAGCGCCGCTGATCTTGCCGCACTTGCCTTCACAGGCGCACACCGCGGCGCAGGGCGTCTCACACTTGTAGGACGTCTCGGTCCACTCTTCCCCGCCACAGCACGGATCTGGAGGTGCGCAGACAAAGGAGCACTCGCCCGATGAACCACACCGCCCCGAGATCTCGCCTGACCGGCTCGTGAGATCGACCGATGCCCCTACCGAGCCACCGCAATCCGCCACGGCCTGAGCGTCGAAGCTCAGCGCCGTGCCGGCAGGACAGACATCGCTGGCGACGATTTCCGTGCACGCCTCGACGACGTTCGATCCCGTCTCAGCGGCCTCTTCACTACCGCAAGCGGCCAGCCCGAAGACCAGCACAAACAGCAACGCATAGCGATTCATCTCGACCCCCAAAAAACTTCTCAATGTGTGTCTGTGCTGAGGAACTGGGCGCGACCGCGCGAGCGGGCGAGGACCGTCCCCCATGGCACCCAACCGTGCCAAACGCGGTGAGCGTATTCGTGGACGATCCTTCTTGCAATCGCAAAGGACCGAAAGTCTCGACGATTGGAGCCCACGGTCCCGTTCAGACGTCCTCAGGAGGGCTTACGAAGGGGCGTCTTGAGGTAGCCGTGCTCCTCGTACCACTCGAAGGCGCCGGCGATGGCGTCTCGCATGGGCCGGGGCGCGTGGCCGAGCTCACGGGCGGCCTTGCTGTGGTCGAAGTCTCGATTCTCGGTGAGCACGCGCACGGCCTCGCGGGTAAATGCAGGGGAATTGCCGGTGGTCTTGGCGTAGAGGTCACCAAATGGGGCGGCCATCCGAACGAGCCAACCGGGTAAGATGAGCTTGGGGACCCTGCGTCCGGTGATCTCTCCGACCAGGCGGATGATGTCCGCGACGTCGATGGGCTCTCCGCTGAGCAAATACGTCTCTCCGGAGCGCCCGCGCTCAGCCGCGCTGATCAGGCCAGCGACGACGTCTCGAATATCGACGAAATTGTAGCCGCCGGGCGGCAGGGCCGGGAGCTTGCCGTGGTAGGCGTCGAGGAGGCTCTGGCCGATAGGAGAAGGCGCGTGGTCCCCTGGGCCGAGGATGCCCGCCGGGGCGCAGACGACGACCTCGAGGCCTCGGTCGACGGCCGAGAGGGCCTCGGTCATGCCGCTCGCCTTGGAGACGGCGTAGGCCGTGTGACGGAAGGGGTCCATGGCGAGAGCGCGATTCTCGTCGATGGGAAAGCCCTCGGGCTCTGGATCGAACGCGTGGACGCTGGCGATGTGCACGAGCCGGCGGACCCCGCACTGACAGCAGGCGTCGATGACGTTCTTCACGCCCTCGATGTTCACCCGCTCCACGAGCCCGCCCTGGCTTCCCAGGACCGAGACGATGGCCGCGGCGTGATAGACGGTGTCGATCCCCTCAAAGGCCGCGACGAGGGAGGCGGGCTCCTCGACGTCGATGAAGCGCTGGTCGAGCTCCAGCCCATCGAGGGACCGGGGGTTTCGGTGAACCCCAGCGCGCACGTCCTGACCTCGAGCGACGAGCTCCCGAACGAGGGCCGCGCCGACGAAACCACCGGCGCCTGTGACGAACACGGTCATGCCGGTGAGTCTGCCACAGGCTCCTCTTCGTCGGCTACGGCAACCGGGACAAACGGCGACATCGTAGGTACGTGGGAGCGCGCTCGCGCTCAGCCGAAGCCAAGCTCCAGCTTGGCGGCCTCGCTCATCTTCTCAGGTGACCAGGGCGGGTCAAAGACCAGATCCACGTGGGTCTCCGTCACGCCTGGCATGTAGGCCACGCGCTGCTCCACATCATCCCGAAGGACCTGCCCCATTCCGCAACCGGGAGCCGTGAGCGTCATCACGACGTCGACCTTGTAGGAGTTCTCTCCGATCTGCTCGAGCGTCAGGTCGTAGATCAGGCCGAGCTCGACGATGTTCACGGGGATCTCGGGATCGTAGACCAGGCGAAGCTGGTCCCAGAGCATGGGCTCCTCGACCACGTAGTTCCCGTCGGTGTCGGTCTGAGCCTCGGGAGGAGCCTCGATCTCTTTTCCGATGGCGTCGGCGTCGCGACCCGCGACTCGGATCAAGTATCCGTTGCCCATCTGGATCGTGTAGTTGCCCCCGAGGGTCTGCATCACGAAGGCGACGGTGCCCTTGGGGACGAAGGTCTCATTGCCATCGGGGACCACGATGGCTGTGCAGTCACGCTCGAAGATGATCTCCTCGTAGGCGCCGCCACGCATACCTGGGTGCATCCGCTATGCCTCCTCGCTGGGCAGCTCGCAGACGAGCTGATCGATGGCGTGAACCGGGGCGTTGTCCCCGGCCATGAACGGGCTGATGGCCGAGAGCACCATTCGGTGCTTCTGGATCATCGATCGCCCCTCAAACGAGGCGGCCACTACGCGGACGGTAAAGTGATTACCGTTGGCGCGAATATCCACATCCTGGGCGTCTGGGATCGCCTCCCGAATGGCGGTCTCCATGGCGCGGTCGATGGTTCCGGTGTTTCCGAGCAGAGACATGGGCGCCCCCTAGTAGCGGGGGACCGAGGGGTCGACGTGAGCCGACCAGGCGTCGATCCCGCCGGCGACGTTGTAGACCTGGCTGTAGCCCTGCTGCAGCGCATCCTGAGCCGCCGCCATGCTGCGTCCGCCATGATGGCAATGGAAGACAATCAGCGCGTCCTTGGGGAGCCCGGCGAGCTGAGCCTGGCCGGCCTCATCGTAATGAACGGCGCCCTCGATGGACGCGGTGGCGCGCTCCTCAGAGGTTCGCACGTCAAAGAGCGTCATCTCGGCGCTGTCATCGAGGAGGGCCTTGAGCTCCTGGACCGAGAGGTTCCCAACGGACGCGGGCTCGTTGGGGTTGTCCACCTTGATGCCACCCTGGGGTCCCGGGGCGAAGTCCAGGGTCATCCCATCAGCGCGCTTCGCAGAGGCGCGGTCGAAGAGGAGGGTCACGCCGCTGGTGACGACCTCCAGATCGCCCGGGCTCTTCGGGGTGAAGCCCACGCCGTAGCGGAAGTCTGTCGAGATCTCGATGCGGATGTTGCCCTCTTGCTCGGCCGCGGCCGTGCGGAAGGCCTCGACCATGGCCTCGGTCAGATGAACCGTCGGGGGCGCGACCTCCTCGAACGGCACGCCGAGGAGCTGGTGAAGCTCACCGGTGGAGACCATCTGGCGCACAATATCGCTGCCGCCCACGAACTCCTGATCCACGTAGAGCTGCGGGATGGTCGGCCACTCCGTGAAGTCCTTGATGCCCTGACGGATCTCCGGGTCACTCAACACGTCGACGGTCTCGTAAGGGACCCCCAACTCGTCGAGCGCGCCAACGAGGGAGGCGGAGAAACCGCAGCGCGGAAACATCTTGTTGCCCTTCATGTAGAGGACGACGCGGTTGGCGTCGATCGTCTCCTGGATTCTGGCTCGCACTTCGTCGGTAAGCGCCATGGGAACACTCTCCTGCTCAGGGTCGAATGGTGCCCGTTTCGGGTCACGGATGAGCGATTGGGTACCACAATCACCGAGCGACTCCAACGATTGCGGACCCATTCGGTCCTTATTGAGTGACATCGCCCTTTTGTCCCGGAGGCGGGGCGCCGGCTACAATGGGCCCAGCGGCAGGGGACGCAACCATGAGAAGAGCACTTTGGATCAGCGGTCTGGCGGCCCTCGTTTGGGCTTGCGGCGGTGATCCTCCTCCAACAGCGGGAACGACAGAGACGGACGTGACCGACGTCGCCGGGACCGTCGACGTGACCGAAGAGGTCACCGTGAGTGACCCGGGTCCGGTGGAAGATGTCCCCGAGCCGACGCCCGACGTCGTGGAGCCCGAGGTGCTCCCGATTGAGGACGTCGCGCCCGAGATCGTGGACGTAGTGCCTGAGGAAGACATCATCGTCGAAGATCCCGACCTGTTCGCGGTGGGGAACAAGCCCCAGGTCTCGATCCAGATCCCGCCCGCGGTACTTGAGGGCCTTGAGAAAGCCTGGGAGGAGGAAGCGGAGGCGACGGTGATCATCGACGACGAGGTGATCTCCGGCGTCGGCGTGACCCTCGTGAAGTTCGACAAGAACATCCCCTCCATCGCGGCCAAGCCCAGGATTCACCTCGCCTTCGACGCGGTCGATCCCGAACAGCGATACCAGGGCTACCGAAGCCTGTGGCTCCACGAGCTTTCCAAGGACGGCACGAAGGTGGCTGAGGTTCTGGGCTACAGCCTGTTTCGCGCGGCGGATCTACCCGCGCCGCGAGCGGTCCACGCCTGGGTGCAGATCAACGAAGAGGACCGTGGCCTGTACGTCGCGATCGAGCCCTACGGAGATCCTGTCTTCGTCTCGCGCTATGAGGACGATCCGGAGACCCCAGTCTACGCGGCCCCATCGAAGCTGGACGTGGTCGGCGACCAGCTCGAGAGCTTCAGCCTGGTACACGGGCTCGACGAGGAGCGCGCCCAGTTCACGGAGCTCTCCCAGGCCCTCGACCTCCTGGAGCAAGAGCCCCCAGAGGACATCCTGGCGGCGCTGGGTGCCCTGTTTGACCTGGACGCCTACCTCAGCTTCGCGGCCACCGAGGTGATCCTCGGTCACAAACAGGGGTACACCCACAACCGTCAGCGCTACGCATTGATGCGGGGCGCCAATGGTCTCTGGCGATTCATCCCCTACGGGATCGACCGAATCTTCAAGGGCAACGTGAACCCGCTTCACGCGGATGGACGGGTCCACAAGATCTGCATGAACCACCTGGACTGCAGGTGGGCCGTCGCGGACGCCTATGCGGAGGTGGCCGAGCGGGTCGAGACGCTCGGCCTGGCCGACCAGGTGGACGCGGCGAGACCCTACATCGTGGCCATGGCCGAGGCGGATCCATTCATCGAAGAGGTCGCCGCGGTGGAGAGCGCGCTGGATTACGCCGAGTCCTTCCTCACCATGAACCCGGGCTGGGTGCTCGCCAACCTGGACTGCCTCGACCCAACCTTTATCGACAAGGACGGCGATGGCTACAACGGCTGTGGGGAGGACTGCGACGACGAGAACCCGGACCAGCATCCGGGGGCCGATGAGCTCTGCAATCTCTTTGATGACGACTGTGATGGCACTCCCGACAACAACAATGAAGAGTGCGACACCTGCGTCCCCTACGAGTCCTCCTGGGGCACGACCTACGAGCTCTGCTTTCACAAGCTCCACTATCAACCGGCGCGCGAGTATTGCCAGCTCGGCGGGGGCGATCTGGCCATCGTCGACGAGCAGACCAAGCAGGACGAGCTCGTAGACGCGGTCACGGGAGTGTGGTGGACCGACTGGTGGATCGGCCTCGACGATATCGTCGAGGAGGGCGTCTACATGTGGGTCGACGGCACGCCTCTAGACTGGGCTCAGTGGGCGAACAACGAGCCAAACAACTCAGGCAACGAGGACTGCAATCACTTCGCTTCCTGGGCCGGAGGCAGCTGGAACGACATCCCGTGTGATCGGGATATGGCGTTCATCTGCCAGTACCCGGACTGAGCGCGTGCGCGCCGCGGGCTTCGTTGACGATCGGTGCGTGACAAGCGTAGCTTGAGGGTATTGTGGTTACGCTTGTTCGCCGATATCTCGTGGTCAAGGTCGCCCTCATCGTTCTCGTAGCGGTGGTGCTGGGCTTCTCCATCTCCGCGGTGGTGAGCGCGCGAATGCAGATCAAGACGATGGATCGACTCCATCGGAACGGCGCCTCTCTTCTGGCGAAAGGCATCGCGGCGGGCGTCCGAAACGCCATGCTCACCGGCAATGGTATCGCCGTGCGCGAGCTGCTGGCCGACACGAAGCAGCGCATCAAGCACGCGGACGTGAAGATCTTCACCCACGAAGGCGAAGAGGTGTTTGGTCCACGTAAGGCGGCGCCTCCTCCCTCAGAGATCGACCCCACGGTGAAGAAGACGCTTGAGCAGGCCAAGTTCCACATGGACCCCGATGGACGGTCGCTCTATCCGCTCAAGAATGAGAAGCGCTGCGTCTCCTGCCATGACGAAGGGGCGACGCGCGGCGTGCTTCGGATCCAGATGGAGGGCGCGAAGGTGAGCCTCGATGGAACACCCGAGGCACGACACGCCCTCTCCTCCATCACGAAGGAGGGCTTCATCCAGGTGATGACCGCCAAGCAGGACGACGCTCTGGACGACTACTTTGAGCAGCTGGCGGAGCGCACTCCGGGGCTCAGCGCCGTGGCCGTCTATGACACCGAAGGCGAGGTCTTCTTCGGCGATCAGGAGCTCCCGTTGACCCCGGAAGAGGTGGCCCGCGCCCTGAAGCCTGGGGAGCCATTCGAGGTCATGCGTGACGACGTCTACTATCGCCTCTACCCCTTGGAGAACGAACCACGATGTCAGGGCTGCCATGGTCCGGAGGAGCCCATGCGCGGGGCGATCGCGCTCGGGCTCGTGCCCGATGACTTTGAGCACTGCCACACGGTCTTCCAGGCGGCAGCGACCTCTCTTGGACACGTCATGATGAGCGGGCTGGGGCGCCTCGGCGTTGGCTTCCTCAATGAGGTCGCCGAGTCCGGGGTGGCCGCTGGACTGACCCTCCATGACCCCCAGGGGCGCCTCGTGCACGACGCCTTCGCCGAACCCGAGGTTCCCGAGCAGGTCCAAGCGGCTATGACGACCCAGCAGCCCGTGATTCACACCGTGGTCGAGGGCCCAAAAGAGTCCATGGTCTTCATTGATCCGATGCTCAATGAGCAACAGTGCCAGACCTGTCATGGCACCGACAACGAGGTCCGAGGCGCCATCTCTGTCACCCTGAACACGAGCGAGGCCGCCCGAGAGCGCGAGGCGCTGACGGAGCAGTCGATCCTCTACGCGAGCGGCACGGTCTTCCTCGTCGTGCTGCTTCTGGTCTTCTGGCTGCGTATGACCGTGATCCTCCCGGTGCGCGCCATCGGCTCGGCCGCGGACCAGATCGGCGACGGCGACCTGGACGTGCGGGTCTCCATCGGGAGCGACGATGAGGTCGGCCGCCTGGCCGATCGCATCAACGATATGGTCGCAGGCCTGCGGCAGAAGCTTGAGCTCTCGAAGTTCGTCTCACGCGCGACGGTCGACCAGGTGGAGAGCTCCGATGGCGCTGTGCATCGCGAAGGCGAGCGACGACAGCTCACCGTACTCTTCAGCGACATTCGCGGCTTCACCGCCTTCTCGGAGACCCGAGAGCCGGAGGAGGTTGTCGCCATGCTCAACAGCTACCTCCAGGTCCAGAGCGAGGTCGTGATCGCCCACGGTGGTGACATCGACAAGTTCGTGGGCGACGAGCTGATGGCGCGCTTCTCGGGCGAGGACCACGCGCGCCGCGCGACCCTGGCGGCCGTAGAGATGATCGAGGCGGTCGCCTCCCTGAACGACGAGCGGGGGCTGACCGAAGACGAACGAATTCACATCGGCATCGGCATCAACTCAGGCGAGGTGATCCTCGGCGCCATGGGCTCAGAGCAGCGCATGGACTTCACGGTGATCGGTGACGCAGTGAACCTGGCAGCGCGCCTGTGCTCGGTCGCGGACCGGGGCGAGGTCATCACCAGCGAACGCAGCCGGACGCTCGCGGGGGCCCTGCCCAGGCTCACGCTCGTGGCTCGGGAGCCCGTGCAGGTGAAGGGCAAGACCGATCCCATCCAGATCTTTGAGGTCCTGCGAAGAGAGACCGCGTGATTCCGCCCGATGAACCCGAGGGGACTGAACCGGAGGAGACCCCCCCTCACCCTGTGCGAGAGGGGCTCAGCGCCTTCGGGCGACTCCTCGGCCGAGCGGCGAGTCAGGTGGGCACGACCATCGCGGACGCCTACATGGCGCTCGACCCCGACCTGAAGCGTCACCTGGCCCAGATGCCACTGGTGGGCCTGACGATGCTCGCCCCGGGTCGCCCCAAGGTCGAGGCTCGCGGGACGGGGGCCACCCCGGCGGTCCTCTTCGTCCATGGGCTGGGCGGTCATCGCGGCAACTTCATCCCCATGTTGGGCTACTTCTGGTGGGAAGGCGCTCGACGCACCTACGCCGTCGGCTTCGAGGAGCGCACGAGCCTGGAGGCCATGGCTGAGGAGCTCCGACGGCTGGTGGCCGAGGTCGCCCTGGTCAACGGACTGAGCGGGAC
>CALCNF010000597.1 GCA_937897815.1 uncultured Pseudomonadota bacterium
ATGGCCATGGGATCATCGAAGCAGAAGCCCGCGTTCCAGATCCCCCAGTAGGAGAGCACCGCCACGAGCGCGGGGACAGCCAGATGCCGCCGATTCAGCTCAGCTAAAGGGGATGAACTCATGGGTTCCATGTTGCTTCGCGTAGCCCTCGGCGACGCCGGGGCAGCGCTTCACAGCCCGGCAGGATTGGCAGCTCTCCGGAAACACGGAGAGGACCGACTCGATGTACTGAATGGGGTAGACCTGATCTCCGGTGATGTCATCCAGATAGTGGGTCTCACCGAACCCAGAGCGACCGATATTCCGGGCCTTCGGCGCGTCGAGAATGCAGTTGGGGAACGACTCGAAGGCCACTCGAACGCCGAGCTCTCGCGCCCGCGACCGCATCGCCCGCACCTCGTCCTGAACCTCCTGGTAGCGGAGCTGGATGCCCTCCCACTCCCCGCCCTTCCCCGTGGTCGACGGGAAGGCGACCTTGAGCACGATGTCACGCCCATATCGCTCGGCACACCAGTCCAGGAAGTCCACGAGATGATCTCGATTGTGCTCGGTGACGACCAGGTTCACCATGACGAACACCCCCGCGTCGAGGAGGTGCTGGATCCCCGCGACCGTCTCGTGATGCCCCTTCTCCTTCATGCCCGAGATCAGGCAGCTCGGCTCCACGAGATGGGAGTGAAGAGAGATGATGGCCCGTCCCAGACCCTCGCGCCGCGCGCGCGCGGCGAACTCGGGGTCCGAGAAGGTTCGCCCGTGAGAGTTGATGTCCCAAGCGATGCCGTGCTCGTTGAGCGCTCCGATGATCTCCCAGAAGCCAGGGTGAATCGTCGGCTCTCCGCCAGTGACCACGACCTTCTTGAACCCAGAGTTGGCCAGAAACTCGACCCGGCCGACAAGGACATCGGCCGCCTGAAAGAAGGCCTGAGGACGCCCCGAGTTGGAGCACATAGGGCAGTCGTTGTTGCACTGCTCCCCGAGACGAAACAGCGAAACGCTCGAGTCGTCCACGGCCCGTTCAGGGGCCTGAAGACGTCGCAAAAGTCGAAGCGGAGAGACGGCGTCGCGTTCAGTCACGATGGAAAGACTAGGCCCTTCGGCGACAAGACGCCATCGCCGTGCCTCTTTGAGTTCACGCGTCGGCGGCCATGGTGACCGCCGACGCGCCCAATAGAGAGCATCCGGGTTACTGAACGCTGACGTTCAGATCGAACTCGCCCCACTCCTTCTCCTTGAGACCATCGACGACCAACCAGTAGTCGCCGCCGGCGAGCCCGTTGATGTCGAGGCTTCCCGTGTCACTGCAGCCGAGGGGGATTCCGTCAGCCCCGCACTGCTGCCAGGTGACGTAGAGGACCGTGTCGAAGTCCGCGTTCACGTTCACGCTCACGCTCTGTCCGGTGCCCGCGCTGAACTTGTAGTACACGTCCGGTCCACCATCGAGCGCAGAAGCGCAGAAGCCCTTGGTCTGATCGAGCGAGTACAGCGAGGTGGAGCTCAAGTTGGCCTCACCCGCCGCCGAGAGGATCAGATCCGTGGCCGTATCGCAGGTGTCGTTGGTCGGCAGGGGCGCAGGCGTCCTCGACACCGCGAGGGTGAAGTTGCCCTTGGCCCCGGGCATATCCGCGTCGACCACCAGGTAGTAGGTCCCAGGCTCCAGGGGGTTCGTCGAGAACTCATCCTGGGCGCAGTAGACCACCTCGCCGTCCGAGCAGTCGCCGGAGCGCAGGTACATCTTCGCGGAGAACGGAGCGACCAGGGCCGCGTTGATCAGCGCGCGCTCCGTGAGCTCGATGGAGTAGACCACATCCGACCCACCGATACCGCCGCACCCGACCGCCTGGTTCGAGTCCGTCGCCAGGATCTTGCCCATGATGTCCTCGGTCGTTCCGCTCACGACGACGTCACCGGCCTCCGGGTCGAGAGCCTCGGCCCCTGAGCAGGTGTCGTTATCCGGCGCAGAGGACTCGGTGAAGGGATAGATCACGTAGATGTAGCTCTGGAGCTTGCCGCCAAGGCCGCCGGTCTCCTTGAGCTCGATCGTGTGCTCACCCAGGGTCCAGTCCGCCACGCCCGTGATGTCGAGCACACCGGAGCTCCAGGGCTCCTCGCCCGTCGTACCCCACGTGCCCGTCACATCATTAAAGTGGGGCGCACCCTTGCCGTTGGGGTCTCCAATAAGCGGCGTCACGTTCTCGCCGTTCACCCAGATCTCCACGTCCTTTGGAGAGCGCTTTAAGGAGTAAATGTTCTCCTCGACCAGGTCGTAGCCCCGCAGGCTTGAGTCGTTGGAGGTGATCCACATGGTTTGCCCATCAAAGGCCATGTTGTAAATGGTCTCATTGACGCTGAAGCTGTCGATCTCCTGCTTCGTATCCAGATCGTAGACGCGCACCGTCGAGTTGGCTCCGTAGTAGAAACGGTTCCCGATGCACACGAGTCCACCGTATAGATTGTTCGAGATGTTGGGGAGCCCGAAGCTGTCGACGAGCTGGCCCGTGTCGATGTCGAGCTGATACACCGTGTTCCCAGAGTGGCGCATGCCGTACACGAACTCTCCGTTCGAGCAGACGCCACCCGCGGTGCTACCTATGTGGTACGCCCACTGCTCGTTCGACCCCTTATCCGACCACTTCTTGATACGGTCGTTTCCCCAGGTCGCCGTGTAGTAGGTGCCGTCGAGCTCGCCCCAGAGCTGAGCGTTGTAGTTGTAGCCCGTCTGAAAGCTGCCCTGCTGAGCGCCCGACTCTACATCGTGAATATAGACAGTGTTCCCGCTCCACTGCGGGTACCAGAACTCGTTGTGCTTGGGACTGTAGCCACCGCCATGGCTGTGGGTGTCAAAGTTCATCTGCCGGTCCTCTTGGGGGTCGGCGATGAACGTCGGGCTGGAATTCACGAACACGCTCCCGCCGCCCTCATCCACCTCGCCGTAGAGGTACATGACGACCTTGGGTGTCGCGGGGTTCACCAGGTGGACGTACTGCTTGAAGACTCCGTTGTCCTCGATCACGTCGTTCTTCTGATAGGCGATCACCTGACCGGCGCCCTCGTTCACGTTCCCGTTGCCGCCGCCGCCGCCATTCTCAGCGTTCTCATCGATCAGCACCTTGAGCTTCTCGATGGCGGACTGCACGTCGGAGGCGTCCACGGCCGCGTCGGTGTCATCGAAGTAGAGCCCAGACGCCACGGTGGTGTAGCCGTTGGCCTCGACAGCCGCGAGCGCCTGGTCGACGAGCGAGCTCTGGGCGGCCTCCGTGAGCGCGGAAATCCCGACGCAGCCCGAACAGTCGAGCCCGGCCGCCGTCTGTGCATGGAGCGCGGTAGCGCTCGACCCGAGCGGCCTTCGGGGGAGCTCCTCCTCGGACTCGATGGCCATCCCGAGCCAGAGCGTATCCCCGCTCGCGAAGTCCGCCGGATCGAGGGGGTTGCCCTCACCGAGCCGCGTCACGAAGCGACCGTTGTCCACGGTGATGGTCTGGGTGTTCCACCACAGGGCCTCGGCCGGGGTCGCCTCCTCCGACGGGTACAGGGCGAAGGTCACCTCGAACTCACCGTCAGCGGGGTTGCCGGCGTTGTCCCGCACGACGCCCTGAAGAGGCATCTCGAGGGGCACGACGGCCATAGCGCTCCCGGCGAGCAGCGTAAGGGAAAGAAGGGTCATCATGGTCTTCATAGGACCTACTCCAGGCTCACGTTGAGGGTGTACTCACCCCAGGCTTTCTCTTGGGCGCCGTCGACGAAGAGCCAGTAGTCTCCGCCGGCGAGCCCTTGAATCGTCAGGCTTCCGGTCGAGGAGCACGAGAGCGGCACGCCGCCGTCCCCGCACGCCAGGGTCTTCACGTAGATCACCGACTCGAACTCGGCGTCGAGGGTCACGTTCAGGGTCTGTCCGGTGCCGCCCACGAAGTGATAGACCACGTCCGGCCCGCCCGAGAGCGCCGCGGGACACAGGCCCTTGTACTGGTCGAGGGCGTACACCGAGGAGGACTCGTGTGACGCCTCTCCGTTGGGCCCGAAGACCAGGTCGAACGCGTCGTCACAGGTGTCGTTCACTGGCAGCGGTGCGGGCGTGGTCGAGACCTTGAGCGTGAAGTCGCCCTTGGCCTGAGGCGCGTCCGAGTCCACCACCAGGAAGTAGGTCCCGGGCTCCACGGGATTGGTCGAGAAGTCCTTGTCCGCGCAGTAGACCAGTTCACCGTCCGAGCAGCTGTCGGACTTCAGGTAGAGCTTCGCTGAGAACGGCGCGATGAGCTCGGCGTTGATCAGCGAGCGCTCCGCCAGGTCGATTCGGTAGGTCACATCCGGACCACCGATACCGCCGCAGCCCTCGGCGCTCGAGGCGTCCGTGGCCAGGGTCTTGCCCATAACGTCCTCGGTCGTTCCCGAGAGCACGACCTCCTCGGTGTTCGGGTCGATGGAGAGCGGCGTCGAGCACGTGTCGTTCGCCGGCGCCGTGGACTCGGTGAAGGGCTGAATCACGTAGGTGTAGGCCTTGAGGTCACCGCCAGCACCGCCCGTCTCCTTGAACTCCAGGGTGTGCTCACCAAGCGTCCAGTTGGCGACGTTCGACAGGTCAAGCGGGCCTGAGGACCACGCCTCTGTTCCCGTGGCCCCCCACTTCTTAGTCTCAGCGTTCCAGTGAGGGCTACCCTTCCCATTGGGGTCTCCAATTGAGGCCGTAACATCTTGACCATCGATCCAGATCTCGACACCCGTGGCATAGCTCTGGTTGATGATTCCGGGGATCGGATCAAGCTGAAGCAACCAGCCTTCACCACCAGCACCACCGTCCGCGTTACCGCTGGAATCTCCGCCCGAACCGCCGTTGACCTCGAGCGTTCCGTCCAGCTGGAAGTTGTCGGCGAAGAGGGCGATTGTACCACCCGCACCACCACCACCAGCCGCGTGGCAGGAACCACCACCGTTGGAGCCATTGGCGCGAATCACACCGCCGGCCTCCACGATGATCGTCTCAGCTCCAAGAATGACCATACCCCCACCGGCACCAGCTCCTGAATAGGCCTGACCGCCGCCGCCACCGAAATGAAGCTGGGTCCCATCGTCGGTTCCCTTGGCAGACCCACCTTCTCCGCCCTGCTGACAGTTGCAGTTGTCGTACTTGCCCCTCTGACCAGCGGTCTTGTTACCACCGCCACCAGCGCCATAGTTGTTCGAACCACAGCAGCAGGAATGGGCGTGACCACCACCACCGCCTGAGCAATTGGGAGACGTGTTGTTGTTGTCCACATCTGCATGACATTCCGAGTCTCCAGCGTGTCCCCAGTCATGCCATCCATCCCAGCTCTCTCCGGGATTGAAGCCGTAGCCGTTCGCCTGAATCACCCCTCCGCTCTTCACGGAAAGTTGGCGCGCTCGGATATAGACAATACCTCCGCTTTCAGCGCTCTGATTGAGCGAGCTGCTCGGATAGACGCTACCGCCGTTGATCACCTCAAAGTTGTCGTAGGAGGCCGCGATCACGACCTGCGCGCGCTCGCCATTTCCGCTGTCGATGTAGGTGTGCTCGAGATCCTTAGCGAGCTTAAGGCTGTTGCCGTTGATCGCCTGAACAGCGTTAAGCTCCCAGTGGCCTGGGTCGTTTCCGACCGTTTGATAGATGAGGATGTGATCGCCTGAATTAAAGGCCCCGGCGTTGGCCACGGTCAGTGTGTCATCGCCCGCGGTGCCGTTGGCCTGACCACTGTAGGTGTTAGGCGAATAGCTATTCGAGACGATGAGGTTATTCGACGAGGCAAACCCGGTGTTCTCTCCACCGTAGAGGTAGAGGTTCACCTTGGGGGGATTGGGGTTCATGAGGTGGAGGTACTCCACGGCCGTTCCATAACTGGGCAGACCCCACTGGTTCGAATAGCGACTCACCGATCCGGCGCCCTCGTTGAGGTTTCCACCGCCGCCGCCGCCAGCGTCGACCTTCTCATTGAGCTTCTCCAGAGCGGACTGAACGTCGCTGGCCTCCAGCTGGAGCTCGGTGTCATCCACGTAGAGACCGGAAGCGACCGTCGTGTAGCCGTTGTTGGCCACGGCGTTCAGCGCCTGCTCAACGATGCTCGACTGGGCGGCGTCGGTGAGCTGCGAGATCCCCACGCAACCCGAGCAATCCAGGCCCGCGGCCGTCTCAGCGTGGACCGCATAGGCGCTCGAGCCCAGGGGACGCCGCGGAAGCTCATCTTCGCTCTCGATGGCCATGCCCAACCACAGGGTGTCACCGCTCGAGAAGTCGGTCGGCGACAGCGGGTTCCCCTCCCCGAGCCGGGTCACGAAGCGCCCGTTGTTCACGTTGATGGTCTGGGTGTTCCACCAGACCGCCTCCGCCGGCGTCGCGTCCTCGGACGGGTAGAGCGCGAAGGTCACCTCGAACTC
>CALCNF010000598.1 GCA_937897815.1 uncultured Pseudomonadota bacterium
AAAAAACATCAAATGTGGCCTCGATGTGTTTTGCGATGAACCCAACGCTGAGGGAGAATGGGAAACGCCGCTTGCAGCGCTTCATGGCGTGTATGGAACACACCACATTGGGGCGAGCACAGAACAGGCGTCCGAAGCCGTAGGCGGTGCGCGGGGGCCGCGGGGCATGCGCCGGCCCTGACGGAGCGAAAGGGATTCTAACCACGCGCCCCCCCCGCCGCTCAGATGGACGTGGGCGTCGATCAGCCCAGGGATCAGCAGGTGGCCGCTCAGGTCGTGGATCTCGTGCGGCAGCTCGGCCGGGAGGTCGGGCAGCCCAGGCGCCATGGCGGCCACGCGGCCATCGGCGAGCAGGACATCCGATTCCCCGATGAACTCTGGAGCATAGATGGAGGCGTTTCGGAGCAGAGTCAGCATCATGAACTCGTTGGGCAGTGAGGACGACGCGAGACATGGACAGGAGGCGGCCGGGCGAGAAATCCCCTCTTCGCCGTGTGTCTCCAGGGTGTTGGTTGCCCCCTGTAACACCGTTACTCTGGCGAAATCCAGCCCACCCGACACTTCTTCTGAATCGGGCCCCTGTGCGGACACGCGCACACGTGAGCCGGGTACCGTTCAGAGAATCAGGAGTAGGCCTTGGAGAGGGCGATCAGCGTGGTCATCGCCTCCTCCACAGAGCGGGCTGGTACGAAGACATGATCGTGGAAGGTGCCGGCGATCATGTTGGCGCTGATCGACGCCTTGGCGAGGGCGCCGGATACGGCGGCCGTCAGGCCGACAGCCTCAAGGCTGGAGTGGACCTCAAGAGTGATGCAACGAAAGGTGGCCTGGTATTCGAGCCCCTCCTGGTCGGCGTGACCCTGGGGGATCACGACCGTCAGGCCCTCGGCCTCCATCACGGTCGCGAAGGGCGTCGCGCGAGCCAGGCCCCCGATCTGACCGCCGGGGAGGGTGCAGAACACAAACGTCTCGTCGTGCAGCCTTGGGCGCAGCCCCGCGAGGAGGGCTTCCAGGCTCTTCTCTCCGCTCACGCTGGGCTCCTTGGTCGTCCGCGCTGGGTTCGGCGAACCCCAACGTACACGACCCGGAGCAGGATGAAGAGCGGGGTGGCGGGGGAGGGGGACACGCCCAGCGAGCGGAGCCCGGTGTCTCGTGAGGCATAAGGGATGCGCCTCGTCCGTTGGCCTTTCGGAGGGCTGTGGTCCTATCGTACGACCTCAACAAGGAGGCTCCCGTGTCTATTCGAAGCTCAGCGCTCCTTCTCTGGGGGCTCCTCTGCGTGGGGTGCGCCACGGCGACGGGCTCGCACGGCCCTGGGAGCGCCTCCGCGGTCAAGGTGGATCCCGAGCGCCTCGTCTCGGACCGCGGCGCTGGTCCCGTGCTCGTGGGCCAGAAGATCGGGGAGGGTCACCTGGGCGGCTTCGAGAGCGACGCGGACTACTCGAGCCTCTGGGATCACGGCTACTTCGACGCGGTGGGTCACCGGCTGATCCTCATCAAGGAGCGTGAGCTTGTGGCGCTGATGTCGCCCCAACATCGTGTTCAGCACCTCCTGGTCGGGGCGAGCTATCGAACGAGCGCTGGGCTCGGCGTGGGCTCGACGGTCAGAGAGCTCGCGAGGGCTTACGGGGCCTTCGTACTGGAGGAGCAGGAGCTCCCTCGCAGCTGGATCTATCGTCCGGACAAGGTGCCGGAGCCCGAGAACGACTGGGTGACATTCGGGTCCCTCGACCAGACCGATAAGAAGCGTCTCCAGTGCGTCGGCAGATCCTCTCGACTCGCCGGTGTGGACTTCTACTTTGAGAGTTGTGAGAAGGCGCGGTCGGGCGCGTCCGTGGAGGCGCTGGTGATCTCGAGCGCGGATGTCTCGGACATGCAACCGGTGGATCCGTTCTTGAATCTCTCGACCCCGCCGCCCTGTCCCGCGCCAAGGACCGAGGATCCCGCGGAGCTGACCCGAGAGGGGCACAAGCGACTGTACGCCGATCGGATGGGGGACTATCTCGCGGGCCGCTCCATCGCGCTGGGGCTCCCCATGCTTCGTGACGCGGCCTTGAGCGGCTCCACCGAGGCCGGCATGACCTACGCTGGTGTCATCTTCACCTTCGTGCACCAGGAGGTCATCGGCGACCCTCTGGACCGTGTTCTGACCCAGGGCGCTCAGGAGGCGCTGTTCTTTCGGATCCTCAAGGTGTTGCGAGCGCCTGAACCCCCACCGAGCGACAGCTGCAGGGCGGCGTTGATCGACTTCGACACGCCCATCAACGACGAGATGTTCGCGGACACAGACGACGACGGTCCGCCGACGGGCGTGTGCGGTGGGCAGTATCAGTTCCACTGGCTGAGCCACGCGGACATCGAGGGGATTCGCCAGCAGGCCCGCGCCTGGGCGACCTGTTGGCCCCGACCTTGAGCCGGGTCCCGTGAAACCGCGAAGGGTTGCCTCAGATGGGAGCGGAGATCGACGCCGCGGCTCGGTGCTACTGCTTCATGCACCAGAAGGTCGGGCTCACGCCGATGCGCGTGTAGCCTGTAGTGCAGTCACAGTAGTTGCCCCAGGAGTTACAAAAGGCCGGGCTGTAGGCGCCCCCGCACTCCCCTCCCTGGTTCCAGCAGTATCCCGCTAGTGTGCCTGGGACGGTTCCACCGGATGCTCCGGCGGGCCCCTGAGGTCCTTGAGGCCCGGTTCCGCCCTGGGGTCCTGTTCCTCCTTGAGGCCCGGCTCCTCCCTGGGGGCCTGTGCTTCCCGTTTCACCCTTGAGGCCTTGGGATCCGGTATCCCCCTTGGGACCCTGGTCTCCGGTGTCTCCCTTCTC
>CALCNF010000599.1 GCA_937897815.1 uncultured Pseudomonadota bacterium
GTTCATTGACCCCGTGGGTGATGAGGTCGTCGACCAAGACACCCGCATAGGCTTCGGCTCGATCGAGGATGAGGGGCGCTTGGCCGCGGAACGATAGCGTCGCATTGATGCCAGCGAGGAGGCCCTGAATGGCTGCCTCTTCATAGCCGCTCGTGCCGTTGATCTGGCCTGCTAGATACAGCCCTGAGACCCGCCGTGTGGCCAGGGTGTGGTCCAGCTCACGCGCATCCACACAGTCGTACTCGACGGCGTATCCCGGACGCGTGATCTCGGCGCGCTCAAGTCCCGGAATGGTCCGCACGAACTCGAGCTGCACGTCGATGGGGAGGCTCGTCGAGATCCCGTTCGGATAGATCTCTCCCGAGTTCAGGCCCTCCGGCTCCAGGAAGATCTGGTGGCGGTCGCGCTCGGCGAAGCGCACAACCTTGTCCTCGATGGACGGGCAGTACCGGGGACCCACCCCTTCGATCTGGCCGCTGAACATCGGCGAGCGATGGAGGTTCTCGCGAATGAGCTCGTGGGTCGCCTCATTGGTGTAGGTGATGTGACACGGCACCTGCTTCAGCTGCAGTCCTGGCCCATACATGGACATGGGCTGCGGGCGCGCATCGCCGGGCTGCTCCTCCACTCGGTCCCAATCGATGGTCGTCCGATCCAGACGCGGGACGGTGCCAGTCTTCAAGCGCCGAAGCTCAAAGCCCAGGTCCTCGAGAGCGGCGCTCAGCCCCACCGAGGCGCGGTCTCCAGCCCTCCCCCCGGGCTGACTCTGGTCACCGTAGTGACAGACCGCGCGAAGAAATGTCCCGGTCGTAATGACGACGTTTTGAGCGCGGTAGCGAATACCCACGGCGGTGTCGACCCCGACCACACGAGGACCGCTCGACCCCTGTTCCACGGCCAGCGCGGTGACCTCCGCCTGCTTGAGGGTAAGCCCGCTCTGGGTCTCGACGCGCTCGCGCACCGCCTGAGCGTATGCCCACTTGTCACACTGCACGCGGGTCGCGCGCACCGCGGGGCCCTTCCGGGTGTTCAGAAGGCGGTATTGAATCCCAGCTCGATCGGCCGCGATGGCCATAACCCCGCCGAGCGCGTCGACCTCCCGCGCCAGATGCCCCTTACCGACACCTCCGATCGCCGGGTTGCAGCTCATCCAGCCAACGCGATCAATATTGTGGGTCAGGACGAGCACGGAGGCGCCCATTCGAGCCGCCGCCAGAGCCGCCTCGCAGCCCGCGTGGCCCGCCCCGACGACGAGCACATCAAAGACGGTGGAGTGCACGATCATAGACGGCCTAGGGCTGACAGGACTCGCTGAGCTCTTCCGCCCTGGCGCGCCCCTTCTTGCCCAACTCCGAGTCCGCGAACTTGCGAGCGAGGTACTGGTAAATACCGACAGCGCGGTTGCAGTTTCCGCGCTTCTCCAGGAGCTCTCCGATCCGCCACAGAGCGGCGATCACCTGGTCGCCCTCCGGATAACGGTCGTGGACCTGCTGGTAGACCTCGACGGCCTGGCTGATGTCGCCCTCCGCCTCCGCATGCCGCGCCAGGTGCATCAGGGCGTCGTCCGCCCGATCGTCTTTCGGGTAGCTGGCCTCGAAGTGGTCAAGCGCGGCGTGCGCCTCCCGGGTCTTACCCGACTTCAACTTGGACTGGCAAAGCTCCCAGAGGCCGTCGGCGTCTGAGGGCAGGTCCCCTGGCAGGTACAGAGAGGTCGCTCCGACGCGGTCGAACATCTCACGACGAACCTTGTCCAACATCTCCCGGGACGCCTTGAGCTGGAAGGCCGTCGACTCGATGAGCCCGCGCACGTGAGGCAGCTCCGACTCCACGGTCTCCATTCGGATTCCCAGGTTCGCGCCGCTGCGGCGCAGGGTCTCTTCGGCCTTCGTGAGCTGGCTGTGAAGGTTCTCAAGCCGATTCACGTCTTCAGCCATCTCAGCCTTGAGCCGCTTGCGCTCCATCTCGAGCTTCGCCACGCGGCCCTCGAGCACCTCAAAATCACCGACTGTCGCGCAGCCGGCCAGGAAGCTGAGCGCCAGAAGAACAGATGCATGGGAGCACGAACGCATCACTCGAACACCGCCTAACGGGGGACCGTCTCGACACGGCGGTTCTGGTTCCAGCAGTCTTCGGCGCCCTGGGAGCACATGGGTCGCTCCTCGCCCCAGCTGATGGTCGAGAGCATTCCCTCGCCGACGCCGAGCGCCTTGTACTGTCGGGCTACCGCGCCCGCCCGCCGCTGACCGAGAGCCAGGTTGTACTCGTCTGATCCGCGATCATCGCAGTGTCCCTCCACACGGTGGGGGGCCATCAACTCTTTGAGGCACGCGGCGTTGCTCGCGATCGTCTCCTCCTGGTCGAGGCGGATGGAGTACTCATTGAAGTCGAAGGTGATCGTGATGATCTCGCAGCCGCCCTCGGCGCAGCTTCCAGACACACAGCGCTGTCCAGAGGAGCAGTCCGAATCGGAGTTGCAAGAGATGTCGGGAACGCACTGTTCACCAGCGCAGCGCTGGCCGTCAGGACAGTGGTCGTCGCTCTGACACTGGCCACCACAGATGCCCGTCGTCGAGCCCGAGTCCCGCCAACACCGCCCACCGGGACAATCCAGATCGGTCTTGCAGCAGCGCTCTTGCCGAGCGCAGGTGTAGCCCGAGGTGCAGACCATACAGGGGTCGACCTTGTTGCACTGACTGGCATCACGACAGTCGACGCACTGCTTGTCCACGCACACCTGGTTGTGGGAGGCGCAGTGGTCGTCGTTGTCGCAGGCGGGATACGTGGGCCCGCAAGCCGTGATGACCAGGCCAGACAGTACAGCGATGAGCAGAGCGAAAAAGAGCCGCGCAAACCGTGGCATAGAAACCCTCCTGCGCCGGACGCGAACGGGGGCGAACGTTGCCCCTGTGGGGCCGGCGATGTCAACCCAAAACCCACGACTAGCCCGCTCTGTTCCCGCAGAGATGCGACTCGGAGTTATCTCATCCTTGCACGCCGCCCCTAGCGGTGGTTGATTCCCCCCGTGGCTGCTCGCCAGCTCTTTCCAGGACACCTCGGCTCCGGACCGACCGTGACTTCATCAGAAGCCCCCAGAACACGCGCCGCGTGGAAGCTCGACTCCGAGCTCACCGGAAGGCTCGTGCGAATGGCCTACCCGGTCGTTCTCGCCATGCTCACTCAGACGGCGATCAACCTGCTCGACACCATCATGGTGGGTCGGCTGCCGGTCCAGTACAGCATCGCGGGGCAATCGGCGATCGGCTACACCTTGATCCTCCTGTGGGGTATCGGCGGTTTTCTAAGCTCCTTCCAGGTGGGCACCCAGGCGATCACGGCCCGACGGTTTGGTGGCGGAGACTCGACAGGGGCTGGACGCACGCTCTCGAACTCCCTGCTCCTCACCGTGAGCACGGCCACCATCGCGGCCCTGAGCGCGTACGTCTTTATTGAGACGGCCTTTCCGTTCTTCAACAGCGATCCCGATGTCCTGCGCCTGGGCATCCCCTATGCGAAGTGGCGCATGCTCGGGATCTTCCCGATGGTGACGGTGGTCTCCTTCAAGGCCTTCTTTGATGGGATCGGCTTCACGAAGGCCCACATGATCGCGGCCATCGTGATGAACATCTGCAACGTCATCCTGAACTACATCTTCATCTTCGGTATGGGCCCCATCGAGCCGATGTACGTCGAAGGCGCGGGGCTGGCCTCCGCGATCTCCAGCGGCATCGGCACCATCCTGATGCTCGGCATCTCTTTGCGGCCGAAGTACCTCAAGACCTACCGATACTTCTCCCTGCAGAAGCTGGACCCCAAGATCATCTGGGAGATTACGCGCCTGTCGATCCCCAGCGGGTTCGCCACCATGTTCGTGATGACCGGCTTCGCCTTGTTCCTGAAGATCGTGGGGATGCTCGACGAGGATGCGATCCAGGAGATCATCGTCAGTCTCTCCGCCTGGACGCCGCACGAATCCGCGGCGCTGGCGGCGCTGCAGGGACAACCGCTGATCGGCGATCTGCATCTGAACTCCGTCATGTCCCGCCCCTCGATCTACGCGGCGGCGACCAAGGTCATCATGGATGCCATGTCCATCGCGTTCATGACCTGCATCGCGGCCGGTACGGCGACCGCGACCCTCGTCAGCCAATCCCTGGGCGCGGGCCGCCCGGACCTTGCTGAGCGGTTTGGATGGGAGTCGGTTCGAATCGGCATCTACATCATGGGCATCTTTGGCCTGTTCACGCTCGTTGTGCCCGAGACGGTGATCGGCATCTTCTCCAAGGACCTCGCGGTCATCGAGGCGGGCCGAAGCTCCCTGCAGCTCATGGCGCTCTCCACCATCTTCATCTCGACCTCGTTGATCCTGGCCCAGGCCCTCTATGGAGCGGGGAACACCAAGTTCGTCATGAAGGTCGAGCTCATCCTTCATCTCACGTGCCTCGTCCCTCTGGCCTATGTCCTGGGCCTGACCCTCGGCTTCGGCCTGGTCGGGATCTGGGCGTCCGCGCTCATCTACCTGGTGCTGATGGCCGCGATCATGGCCTGGAAGTTCGCTGGGGGAGACTGGAAGACCATCGACCTCTAACCGGGTCCGGTGGGTGGCATCGCCGACCGATCCGCATCGACGTCATGGGACGGGAGAAGACCCCACGCGCCGACGCGCCCCAGGTCGCTTCGTGCGGGGCGCGCACACGCGTGTTGACACCACCACGGCGGAGGTGCTTAAAAGCCCAACGACGCGCGTGCGTCATGGGGAGGAGGCCAGTGGTGAACCACGGCAACGTCATCGGCGCCGGTATCCGAGTGGAAGGCTCGGTTCAGGGCTCCGGTGATCTCGACATTGAAGGCACTGTATCCGGCAGCGTGGAGTTGCGCGGCGATCTAGACGTCCATGTGGGCGCCGAGATCGACGGCACCGTCTCCGCGACGAGTCTGGAGGTGGCGGGGACCATTCGTGGCCCCGTGACCGCCGAGAGCCGAGTGTCCATCAGCGCATCAGGCGTCATCGAGGGTGACGTCTCCGCGCCTGAGATCAGCGTCGACCCCAAGGCCCGAGTCACGGGTCGATTCGACATGCCCATCGACCTCCCTCGAGGCCTGGGTTCAAGAAGCAATTCGATCGCGAGACGATGATCCCACAGGGAGAGGTTCATGGCTGAGACCATTATCGGAAGCAACATTTCTATCGACGGCGAGATCAGCGGATCGGACTCCGTGACCGTGCTCGGCACCGTTCGCGGTCGCCTGAGCGTGAAGGACCAGGTGACGATCCCCCAGGGTGGCCGAATCGAGGCGGACGTCGAGGCCGGCTCCGTGGAGATCTCCGGTGTCATCGAGGGCAACGTCGCTGTGTCCGACAAGATCGAGATCAAGTCAGGCGGCCTGCTGGTCGGTGACGTGAAGGCAGCCCGCGTGCTCATCGCTGACGGCGCCACCTTCAAGGGCAACATCAACCAGTAGCCCGAACCGGGAGAGACCCAGATGGTCACGCCAACGACGCGAATCGACGCGAGTCATCGCATCGACGGAGCTCTGCACGCCAGCGAAGCCGTGAGCCTTTATGGCCACCTGGTCGGCGAGGTCATCTCCGATGATGTGTTCGTGATCGAGGCTGCGGCGGTGGTGGAGGGCGACGTCCACGCCGCGCAGGTCGTCGTGCACGGCACTGTCGTCGGCACCGTCGAGGGCACAGAGTCCGTGACCATCTCTGCGACCGGTCAGGTCGCCGGCGACATCAAGACCAAGGCCTTTGAGCTCGTGGCTGGTGGGCGCGTTCGCGGACAGGTCGAGTCAGCGGAGACCGTCGCCCGGCGACAGGCTGGACGAGGGAGAGCTGGAGCCAGGTCTTCGAGCGCCACGAACCGCTCCCGCGCCTCATCCGCGGCGCGCTCGGGGCCGGCGACGCGAAGCATGAAGCCGACGCCTAAGCCTAAGCCCAAGCCCAAGCGTAGCAACAAGGCCAAGGCCAGCAAGGCCGCGTCGAAGCGCTCGAAGCGCGCGCGGCAGGAAGAGGTCGAGCTGGCGCCCGAGATCGTCGAGATCGACGACGTCCAAGAAACCGTAACGTCCTAAGACCCAAGATCAGCAGGAGATCCTCGTGAGCACCCCCCGACAAGAGCTCTTGGACCTGGTGTCGGAGCTCTCCTTTGAGCGCAAGCACGTGGTCCTCTCGAGCGGCAAGGAGAGCAACTTCTACGTCGACTGCAAGCAGACCCTGCTGTCTCCGGACGGCATGGCGCTGACCGGGACGGTCCTCGTGGATGAGTGGCAGCGTCAGGGGTTGGACATCGACGCCGTGGGAGGACCCACGCTGGGCGCCGATCCCATGACCTGCGCCTTCGTGCTTCAGGCGCGGCGACGAGGTATCAAGATTCCGGGCTTCTTCATTCGTAAGGAGGCCAAGGGCCATGGAACGATGGCCTTCGTCGAGGGCACAAAGGGGATGACGCCTGGCTCCAAGGTCCTCGTCCTCGAGGACGTGATCACGACAGGTGGCTCGTCCATTCGTTGCATCGGCCACCTCCGAGACGCGGGCTTTGAGGTCGTTCACCTGTTCTGCCTGGTCGACCGCAAGGAGGGAGGACGTGAGGCCATCGAGGCCGCTGGAGTGCCCGTGACCTCCATGTTCACGAGGGACGACTTCATGGGAGCGTCAGAAGCGTGAGCTGGCGGCGTCCGATCCTCTCAGCGCTCATCGCGCTCCTCGCCTGCATGGCGCTCGCTGGCTGCGGCCGTGCGCTCCCTGAGGCCTACGAGACCGCCCTCGATGACTGGACTCGCGAGGCCCGTTCCTGGGAGAACATGGAGTCTCGGATCCACGTCAGGGCCACCCTGAAGACCCAGGCCTTCCGTGAGGCCTATGTGGGCGCGTATGCGGAAATCTTTGACCTCGATGCGGCGGGTCGCGATGAGCTGATGGCCGCCGAGGAGGCGGAGGCCTCCCGTGACTATGTGCTCCTGGTGACCCTCTACACACCAGAGACGAGCTGGAGCCGGCTCAGCCCCCAGTACGGTGTCTGGGAGGTCCGGCTGCAAAGCCAATCGGGCCGTGCAGAGCGGCCGCGGGCCGTTCGCGCGCTCAACACCAACAACCCAACCTGGAAGCGGCTCCTCCCTCACCTGAGCCCCCACGAGTCCCTGTTCGCGCTGCACTTCTCGCGCACCAATGAGGAGGGGCTGCCCCTCGCGGTGCCAGGAGACACGATCGAGCTGGTGATCGCCGGGGCGCCCGCCAAAGTTCGCCTGGCCTGGAAGCTCCCGTGATCCACACACGGATGCGGGACGGGACGCGAATCGCCTATGAGCGCTTTGGTCTCGACGAGGGTCCTGTGGCTCTCCTTCTCGATGGCATCTCTTGTGACGGCTTCATCTGGCATTTCCTCCGTCCGTGGCTTGCCGAGCGATTCCAAGTCGTTCACATGCACCACCGAGGCCACGGCCAGTCCGGGCTCCCCCGTGACCTGGAACGGATGACCGTCGGAAACCTGGCCGAGGACGTCTCCGAGATCCTCGAGCACCTCGACCTGCGGGACGTCCTGGTCTTCGGCCACTCCATGGGTGTTCAGGTCACCCTGGAGGTCGCGGCGAGGCACCCCGAGCGGATCCAGGCGGGTGTGCTGCTGTGCGGCGCGAGCGGCAGGCTGCTCGACACGTTCAAAGACAGCGATCTGGGTATGAAGTTGATGCCCCCCATCACCGTGATCATGAAACGCTACAGAGGGCTGATCTCAAGGTTCCTTCGCGTGATGATGCCCACGACCTTCGCCACCCTCGTCGCCGGCTTCACGGAGCCGAACCGTAGACTGATCAACCCGGCGCACCTTAAGCCCTATATGGCCCACCTGGGGACCATGCAGCCCGACGTCGTCGTGCGCCTGCTCAATGACGCCTCGCGGCGCTCGGGGACGCATCTGCTCAAGCGCATCCACCAGCCTATGCTGGTCATCGCGGGTGAGGCGGACGGCTTCACGCCAGCCCGGGTATCCGAGGCCATGGCCAGTGACCTGCCACTGGGCCGCTACGTGTCCCTCGCTGAGGGCTCCCACACCGCTCCCCTGGAGCTGCCTCGAGAGACCCAGTCGGCCATCTCGGACTTCATCGATGACCTCACGTACGGCGGTGCCAGTGCGACGGAGGACGCCAGCTCGAACCTCGCCGCTCAGTTTCGCGCGCGGTGTGAGGCCTAGTCCTCGAGATAAAAGAGGGTCTCGCGCTGGGCGATAAACTCGTTCACCGCGCTCTGCTGTTCCGGAGTCAGGTCCAGGAAGCGCACCCCGATACCGGGTGAGAGTCCGTCGCTGCCCGCCTGCTCGAGGCGATGCCAGCGGACCTCAACGTTGGCGCTGATCTCGGACCCTCCACCGAGCGTGAACGTCATATGGATCCGGGTTCCGATCGGGAGCATATCGCGGGTCGCGATGAAGAGACCGCCTGTAGAGATGTTCTCTGTAAAGCCCGTGTAGAAGTTGTGCTCGCTCTCGAGGTTGACCTCCACGCCGAGGTCGATACGGGTGTTCTGACGTCCGCTGGAGGCTTGCGACATCAAGGGCTCCTGGTCTCAGGGTCAAAAGATTGAGGCCGGAACCATACCAGGTCCCGACCGCTGATCACATAGTGCTCGGGTCAGGGCTCTACACGCAACAACTGCTGTCCAATGAGCAGGTGATCGCCGTCCTTGAGCACGACCTCGTCATTGAGACGCGCGTAGGTCCCGTTGGACGATTCAAGATCCTTGAGGAACACCTTCCCGTCGCGTCGCGCGAGGACCGCGTGACATCCCGAGACGTACCCATCCTTGGGGAAGGTGATCTGACCCCGGTCTCGTCCCAGGTAGATGTCATCCTCCTCCAACAGGAAGGCGTTGGCCGCCATACCGGGGCCAAGACGTTGGCTCAAGCGGCCCCAGACCTTGGACGCCAGCGCGCTGCCCAGCCAACGAGTCCCGCCGTCATCCTCAGACCGTCCGGCGGCGAGCAACTCGGACGCCTCCTGGTACACGAGGAGCTCCTGCCCCACGCGAAACGAGTCTCCCGAGCGGATCTCGATCTCATCTCGTAAGCGAATGAACACCCCATTGGTCGTCGGCAGCGGCCGAAGCACCAGCCGATCGCCTCGATACGAGAAGATCGCGTGCTGAGGGGCCAGGAACTCATCTCCGCTGAAGTTGATCTGACAAGCCTCACGACCGACGAGCGTCATCCCCGAGTCCAGATCGTAGGACGCGCGGTCGACACCGTCCTCACGGAGCAGGACAAGCTGCCCTCGACTCTCACCTGTGGACTCGAGGCCAAACTCGCTCACATCGCGACTGGCTGAGTCACGGTCGATGACCGCGGGGGCCCCGCAGACCACGCAGAACGTAAAGTCGAGGGGGATTCCCGCCGTGCACACGCGGCACTGCCGAGCGGTCTGAGCCTCCGCGATCGCCGGTCTCACGACCGTCACGATGTCATCGGGGTCCGGGATACCTCCCAGGAGGATCGCCGCCTTACGGCCGTCTTGACTCTCGACCGGGCTTTGAGCCCTGGGAGCGTCGGCAGGTTTCGGAGCTTCCGGAGCTTCCGGGGCTTCCGGAGCTTCGGGTGTCTCCTGAACGTCGGAAGGTTCACCCTGGTAAGAGCGAAACTCCACGTTGGCTGAGCTCTCTACCTCGGGCTCCGGTTCTTCCTTGCTGCGGAGGGCCTCAGCGATCTTCGAATCGGAGAGCGCCTCCATCTCGGGCGAGGTGTTCTGCAGCGGCCACTCTGGGAGAGGCTCACGCTCCACCGGCTCAGGCCGCGGGACCACGGCTGACTTCAGCTCGCTGCCGCAGCCGAGGCAGAACTTGAAGAAGTCCTCGTTCTCCTTGCCACATGTCGGACAGTGGATCACCGCTGGGCCTCCCCGATCCGCCGTGTCGGACGGTAGCGAGCGCTTCTTGGGAGTCGAAAACTCACTGAAGATCCACCTTCAGCGCGCTGGCCATGACCAGCTGCTCATCCGAGATATCGCCACCTGGGAACACAGCCTCCCCGGGCAACTCGAAGTCGCCACCCAGAGAGACATAATCTCCGGAGCTATTGAGGACCACAATCGAGAACTCGCCGCGGGTCGCCTGAGAGGGCTCAAGCTTCGTCTCAAAGCACACGGCGGCGTCCTCGATCGAGCCGCTCAGGCTCCCCAGCTCACCCGTTCCCTGAGCCACGCCCGTTCCGTTCCGGTAGGACCGGCGAGACAGCCCTTGCGAGAGCGTCGCGGTGATGGACGCCTCCCCGCCGGCGCCATCGTCGAGCGCCAGGCTCAAGTCGTAGGAGCTTCCTGACTTCACCAGCTCCAGCCCATCATCGGCGGCGGCATTTCCAGGAATGGCGATGTGACTGGCCGCCTCGAACCGGCAGCTGTTTCCGTAGGCCGGTACCTGGCTGGTCCCCGAGGTGTCCGCTGACCACGCTGTCGTGGCCGCGACGGTAGATCCCCCGTTTGATGACGCGCTCGATGAGCCTTCTCCGCCCCCATCGCAACCCTGCGGCAGCGTGAGCAGCAGCGTCGCGACCATCGCGATCCACCTGGGCTTCATGAACGCCTCCTCGTAGTCGGCGCTGCCATTGTACGCCCAGGGGACCCCGATGGATAGGGGGGGCGGACCAACGACAAGCTAGAGCTTGATGTCTCTCAGGTAGCGCGCCCGCTCGACCTCGCGCGTGATGGCGTCGGCGATCGCCTCGGTGTCGCCAAACTGCTCCCAGCTCACGCGGATCACCGGGATGATGCGACTGATGTCCTCCACGAAGACCTCGTACTCCTTCTGGAGATTACGGAGGTAGTCGAGGGTGATGCCGGTCTCGAAGCCACGAGCTCGCGATTGAATCCGCTCGATCGACGTCTCGGGACTCGCGTCCAAATAGACAATCGCGGTGGGCCGGCACATGAAATGAGAGAGGTTGTGAAAGAGACTCAGGTAGGTCTCATAATCCCTCGGGTGCATCAGCCCAGAGTCACGCAGCACCTTCGCGAAGATGCTGTCCTCGTAGATCGTCCTGTCCTGCACGCCACCGAGCCCACGCCAGATGATCTCCTGGTGCTGCTGGAAGCGACGATTGAGCAGGTACACCTGCATGGCGAAGGCCCACTTCGCTGTCTCCGCGTAGAAGTCCTTCAGGTAGACGTTGTCGTCGACAGGCTCATGATGAACGGGCAGGTCGAGATGCGCGCCGAGCTTGGTCGCCAACGTGCTCTTGCCGACCCCGATGAGGCCAGCGATACCGATAAACGTGTTGCCTCTGGCGCCGGGAGGAAGCGGGACTTTGCTCATAATCCAACCTCGTGGACTGGGGGTGCAGCGGCGGGCTCATTCCCCGCGAGCTCGAGGATCTGAGAGAAGATGTGGTCCATCACCTCTTTGGACTCCATGGTGTCATCCGCGTAGTTCAGGCTGGAGTTGTCCAGGGAGAGCAGAGGTGTGTTGTCGTAGTGGGCGAAGAAGAGCTGGTAGGCTCGGCAGAGGGACGACAGGTACTCGGCGTCAAAGTCGCGCTCGAAGCTGCGGCCGCGCCGCTTGATGCGCTCAAGGAGCACGCTCAACGGAGCGTGGAGATAGATGAGCACGTCGGGCTTGAGCACCTGGTTCTCCAGGGAGCGGTAGACGCGCTCGTACAGCGCTAGCTCATGATCCCGCAGGGTCAACTGCGCGAAGATCCGATCCTTGAGCAGGTGGTAATCGGCGATGATATTTGGACGAAAGAGGTCCGCCTGGAGGAGCTCCTGCTGCTGCTTGAAGCGGCTCATCAGGAAGAAGAGCTGCGTCTGGAAGGCGTAACGATCTCGGTCACGATAGAAGTCGGCGAGGAAGGGATTCTCCTCCACGACCTCCAGAACGACCCGACCGTTGAGCCGCTCCGTCAATCGCTGGACGAGCGTCGTCTTGCCGACGCCGATGGGGCCCTCAATGGCCAGATATAGTGGACGTTCACTCACAGGAATCGCTTCAGCTGGTTCTTGAACTCAAGTTGGTCGACGAGGTTGGTCAGATAATCCAATCGCTCGCTGTCCCACACCAGGACTGGGCTCGCCGTGTAGCGATCAATCCAGTCCTCGTAGAGACCATTCAGTTGGCGCAGGTACGCCGTTGGGATGCTCTGCTCGCTCTCGCGTCCGCGCTGCTTGATGCGGCGTCGGATCGCGCGCGTTGAGCACCGGAGGTAGATCAAAAGGTCCGGGGGACGCAAGGCCGTCTTCATGGACTCATAGAGTTCCATGTAGGTCGCGTAGTCGCGCTCGGTCATCTTCTTCGACTTGAAGAGGTTGGTCGCGAAGATCTCCGCGTCCTCATAAATCGTGCGGTCCTGAACGAACGTGCGGGGCGCCTCGTTCAACTGAAGATGCAGCCGGAACTTGTGGGTGAGGAAGTACAGCTGACTGTGAAACGCCCAGCGCTTCATGTCCCCGTAGAAATCGTCCAGATAGGGGTTGCCTGCAAAGGGCTCGTAGATCGGGTCGAAGCCGTAGCGAGCGTCCAGGAACTCCACCAGAGAGCTCTTGCCCGCGCCGATGTTCCCTGCGATGGCGATGAACTTGTTCACCGAACTCCCTACCTCCCGAGCCTCCACCGATCCACGAGCGACACCGATCACGCAAGGGCGCTGTAAGACCCGCTCGGTGGCTGGTATGGTTTCGAACATGAGCCAATCCCCTTACCGAAGCCTCCCCGCGGTCGATGCGGTCCTGTCAGATTCGCGTATGACGAATCTCGAGTTGGGACCGATCGTCGCGGTCGAAGCGGCGCGGTCTGCGATCGCGCAGGCGCGCGCTCAGATCGCGGCCGGCGAGGAA
>CALCNF010000600.1 GCA_937897815.1 uncultured Pseudomonadota bacterium
CCTCGGGGGATGCATCTTCGAGGCGCAGACCGATGGAGTCGCCTGTTCATCTGGCGACCCATGCCTTGAAGGCGGCGCGTGCCTCGAGGGAGTGTGCTCCGATGAGACCGAGGTCACCTGCGATGGGGATGGACCATGCATGGTGGGGCTCTGCCTGCCTGGCGAAGGATGCGTCCAGAAGAAGGTTGAGAATGGCGCCGCTTGCGACAGCGGCAGCCCTTGCCTGCAGGCCGGCACGTGTCAGGAAGGGGTGTGCGATAGCCTCCCTCTGTCATGCAACGACAGCAACCCCTGCACGGCTGACACCTGCGATGCCGAACAGGGCGGCTGCATCCATGAGTTCAAAGAGGATGGTGTCTCCTGTGAATCCGGGGATCCATGCATGGAGAACAGTCAGTGCACCTCAGGCCAGTGCGTCGGCGGTGAACCTGTCGAGTGCGAGAATGGCCCCTGCGACTCTCGAAGCTGTGACGGCGAGACCGGCGTCTGCGAGATCGACGAGGTGTTTGAAGACGGCTACGCCTGCGTAGCTGACCTCCCCTGCCAGAGCATGGGCACCTGTGAGGCTGGCGCATGCACGAACGCCGCGCCCTGCCCTGAAGACTCCTGAGGACATTCGGCTGCTCAGCCGAGTCCGCGCAGCTCCAGGTCATCCTCGTCGAGGCCGAGATAGTGCCCGATCTCGTGGAGCACCGTGATGGCGATCTGCTCTTCCACCTGCGCAGCGCTGTCGCAGATGCGCTCAATATTCCAGCGGTACAGGTAGACCCTGGCGGGCCCCTCAGCGACGTAATCCAAGCCCCGCTCATGAGCGCGCTCCGGACCCACAAAGAGCCCCAGGGATCTCGGGTCCCCAGGCTCCCCATCGAGCACCCACTGATCGCAGTAGTCCTCAATGATCACAGCCACGTTACCCAGGCTCTCTCGGATGCGCTCGGGCAATCGGGCGAGGGTCTCCTCGGCCACCTCGGCGAAGCGCGCCTCGGAGAGCCAGAGGCGATGGGCAGGCTCCGTGGCGTGCTCGAGCTCCCACACCTGACGAAAGCAAGCGACGCGAACGCCGACCTGTCCATCACGCTCGGCGGCGAGCGCGGCCTCATACCAGAGATCGGGGTTCGTCTGCTCCTGCTCGCTCACCGCGAGCAGGATCTCCAATACGTCTCGTGGGTGACCGATCTCCAGCAGGATATCCGCCAGCTCCAGTACGGTGTCGAGATCATGGGAGAAGCGTCCCGCCGCCTCTTTCGCGATCGCGAGCGCCTCCTCGGGGGAATCCGAGAGCCACCGCTCACGCCAGGAGAGCGCCATAAAGGCCAGACAGGCCGTCCCTCCCTCGGGCAACATCCCCACCGCAGCCAGGTGTCGACGCACACCGCTCAGGTTGCCCTCACTGTAGGCGCGCAGGCCCAGATCGAAGTGCACGGCCAGCGCCTCGGACCTAGCGAGTAGACGGGTGAGAGAAAGTGACGGTAGTTCTTGGTCCACGTAGGGTCTATGTCATTCTGAGTCAGAACAGGCGATCAAAAAGGAACAAGCATGAGGCGAGTGGACAAGCCCTGGGGGCACGAGGTCATTTGGGCGGAGACGGATCGATACGCCGGGAAGCTCTTGCACATCGAAGCCGGCCACGCACTCAGCCTTCAGTACCATGAGCGCAAGGCCGAGAGCATCTATGTGTTGTCGGGGCGTCTTCATCTCCATCACGCTCCGAGCCTCGACCAGGAGGTCGAGATCACGGTGATTGAGACCGGCGCCGCCTTCGACATCGTCCCCGGTACAGTCCACCGGTTCGAGGCGCGAGAGCCTGTCACGCTCGTCGAGGTCTCGACGCCCGAGCTCGACGATGTCGTGCGACTCGAAGACCGATATGGCCGAAAGGGAACCAGCGAAGCGTAAGTAAGCTGCGCTACTCCTCTTCGGTCTTCGCCACTTCGTAGTAGTCCGGCTTGCCATCACCATTCTGGTCGAGGCCAATGCGCTGGATCGCGCCGTCCTCGTAGTACTCAAACGTGTCCGCCTTGCCGTCTCCGGTGGTGTCACGCTCTTTCCGGATCAGCGCGCCCTCGTCGTAGTACTTCCACATGGACACCTGCTTCGAGAATCCTGCGTACATCTCGCGCCTGGTGATCTTTCCGTCTCGGTAATAGTCGATGGCGTCGTTATTGCCATCGAAGTCGAGGTCCATCTCCTCTCGGATCATGGCGCCGTCTTTGTTGAAGACCTGCTTCATATCGACCTTACCGTCGAAGTTCACGTCCATCTCCGAGCGCGCGAGCAGTCGCTCCTTGTCGGCCGGGTCGATAACCGGCTGAGCGCCAGCGCCGTCTCCGGCCGCTGCGGGAGCCCCTCCGATCACACTGTAGGTCTTCCACACGTCGGGCTTTCCATCGCCGTTCAGATCGAACTTCTCGACCTCGCCCTCTCCGGTCACCTCGACCGCGACCAGAGTCGCGTCTGCCGGTCCGCTGTCCTTAGCGACCTCGGCGCCACCACAGGCCATCAGCGAGAGCGCGAGGCCCGCGGCCCCAACTCTGCCAAGTGTTCGATCCATTACGCTCTTCATGTGGCGTCGCTCCCGTAGACACGGAGTTCAGAACAGTCCAGGCGGGATCTTGTGCTCAAAGCGCACGCGCGGTCAAGCGAGAGCGCCCCGGTCGACGGTAGCGAAGGCGCCGATGGCCCGTAGAGCGACCGCCGCCACGTGCGCGGCGAGATCCCCGTCCGGAAGAATAGCGTCTCCGGCATACACGACCTCGAGGCCGCTGCGCGTGCTCCGCGCTTGTTCACAGGCCCTTGGGATGACCTCACTCTGGAGGCGGCCCTTCCCTACCAGCACGGGGACGACATGAACCTTTCGAATCCCAGCCATCGAGGCGGCTTTAGCGATCGCCTCCGCCGCGGGCTCGCTCCCCGTCGCCGCGCCGTGACGAACGTAGGCATGAGTCGCGTAACCATAACCGGCGGCCATGACCAATCGACGGACACGGCCCATGAGGCTCTCCCAGGCGTCATGGTGGAGCGTGGAGCCATGGGCGCAGAGCAGGACCGCCTCTTCGCGAGGCTCGTTGACCCTCAAGGAGAGACGACGAAGAACGTTGGCGCTCAGGATCTGCGCGAGCGGTCCAAGATCCAGGAGCTGGACCGGAAGCCCGTGAGGCAGGATCTCCTGACCCTCAGCTCGCAGGCGGCTCAACACGTGTGGCGGCACGGGTTTGCCCAGGACCCCTGGGACATCTTCACCGAGGTGCGTCGAGACCGTCAGGAACAGGGGCGCGACGAGCACACGAGGGGCTCCAGCCTCCAGCATCTCACGAACCGCCTCTGCGATCCCGGGCTTTGAGACCTCAAGAAAGGCGGTTCGCACCTCCGCGAAGGCGAACTCGACTCCCGGTGAGTCCGCCACGTCCGCGGCGAACTCGTGGATCTGTTTGCACCAGTCACGGTTCCTCGAACCGTGAGCCGCGATCACCAAGGACGGTGCGAGTGCCTTCATGACGCCACGATGTCCATGGGGGCTCGCCCGGTCAAGAGCGAGTCACGCGGCGGCGTCCTCCGACGGCGCCTCTGAGGCCAGACGAAGCACCTGCTCGTGAGCGCTCTGGAGCGATCTGCCCGAGCGCGCGAGGGAGTCCTTAGCCTCCGGCCAGTGCCGATCGACCAAGGCCGACCACGCTCGGTTGAGCTGTCGCTCTCCAGCAGAGAGCGGCCCGAATATCGCGGCGAACCCCGCTACACCAAAGCGCGCTTCGACGCGCACCCGACTCTCGATGAGCGGCTCGAACTTGTCGTATTGGAGGTTCTTGATGAGGTAGCGCAGCTGTTCGAAGTCATCATCGCTGGGCTCGGACACCTGGGCGACACGCTCATTGGCGCCCTTCAAGTCGTCGTTGAGCTCCTGGAGCAGCTGACCGAAGTCTACGGCCGCCTTGTTCCGAGCTCCCTTGTAGACCTTCTCCGAGCCTCCCAAAGCGGCCGCTCTTGCTTCCTTGCGAGCCAGCAGCGCTCCAACGACCAGCAAGATGATTCCGATCGCGAAGGGTCCACCCGCTTGCTGCAGCCAATCGGAGAAGCGGCGACCTGGACTCTCGACCACATCATACTTCGCCGCTGCATGCGCGGCGGTGCCCGCCTTCTCAGAGGCCGTCTTCCAGGCCGAGGCCAGCGCCTCGACATCCTTGCCTTCGCCCTCCGCCGCCGCCACGCCTTCCGGGCAACCGGAGACCAACGGTCGCTCCAACCGCGCCAGCTCTTTGCAGTAGAGCACGAGCGCCCTCGCGCTCGCCTCGTTCAAGAGCCGCGCCTCTCCGAGCGCCTCCTGGCGCTCCACAATGTTATCGGAGTTGCGCGCTCCAAAAGCGGCCGCGAGCCCGAGGCCGAAGACGATCAACGCTGTCGAGACGATCTTCATGGAAGCCTCCTATGCCCCGGCCAGACGGACGAGAGTGATGCCAAGGCTCATGAGCGCCTCGCCGACAATGAAGCCCGCCGCGACGGGTACCAGGGACGAGGCGTACCAGCGATTACCGTAGCGATTGACGAGCCCCATGGAGGTCAGGCAGCCGATGCCGTAGCCCAGGGTGATCGAGAACGGCAGATACATGGCCAGCCCGACGAGGACACCGACACCACCGATAGGCAGCAAGCCGAGGGCTCCGCCAAGGGCCGTGCCCGCGGCGTACTTGTCCAGGGGCACATCTCCCCTGCCGAGTCCCTCAAGGATCGCCTGCAACGCGCCGGCCTGAGGCGCCGTGAGGTCCGTGCCCGGACCAAAACCACCCACACCGCCATCTCCACCGCTCCAGAGAAGGAACACCGTGCCGATGGCGACCGGAGCGCCGAGCCAGGCGACTCCGAACTGAATAATCTGCTGCTTCTTCGGACGCGACCCAACCAGGTGCCCGGTCTTCAGATCCTGCATCATGTCCGCGCACTGGCCGATACCCACGCAGACCGCGACGCCCAACATCACGGACGCGGCGACGTTGCCCGCCGTGAGGAAGAACATGAGCGTCACGCCGATGAGCGCCATGCCGCTCATCGGAGAGATGTCCGTCATTCCGGTGGCCTGAGAGACCACGAGGCCCGCGAGCGCGAGCCACACGGTGCCGACGATGGCGATGAGCGTCGCCTGAAGAATAGAGACGTCACCCGCCGCCAGGAGGCTCGCTGAGAAGAGCACGAGCACCGCGGCCCCCAGCCCAAACGCCAAGACCCGACTCGACAGCTCCTCGCTCTCGTCGGCGCCGCCCTCGACACCTCGAGTCGAGACAGCGGCGCTGAGCCCAGCCAGCGCGGCCCGGAGCGCAGGGAACGCCATCACTACGCCCATGAGCGCCCCGCCGACCAGCATCCCGATGCCAAGAGGTCGGAGCATCTGCAGGTAGAGAACCTCAAGCTGATAGGCGCCACCACCATCGGTCGCCAGATCAGGCAGCCAGCCAAGAGAGACCGCCGCGGGGCTGATCAACCACCAGGCGAGGACCCCGCCGGCCACGAATGGCAAGCCACCGCGTCCCGAGAGCAGACCCGCTCCAAAGTTGGCGAAGGACAGGGCCACGACGATGGGGATGTGAGCAGGGATACCGAACCAGGTTCCGGGATCGATCTCCGTTGGAACCTTCCCAAACTCACCGAGAAGGGTGAAGAGCGCGGCCACCGCGAAGCCCGCCACCAGGAGCTTCGCCTGCCGCAGTCCCGCCCCCGGGCTCTTCAGGAGGCTCGCGACCGCGATCCCCGTGGGAAACCGAAGACGCTCGAACTCGATCATCTGCTTACGCAGCGGGATGATCACGACGATGCCCAAGAAGGAGCCCGCCATGGCCGCGAGCAGGAACGGCATCGGGTTGATGTCGCCAAGCGTAGGGTCGTTCAGAGACATCAAGAAGAGCGCTGGCAGCGTAAAGGCGACGCCCGAGGACGCCATGTTCACGCTCGATGCCACGGTCTGGTTGATGTTGTTCTCTACGATGGTGCCCTTGCCGAGCATGTAGCGCAGCACCGCGAAGCCGATGATCGCGGCGACGGTCGATCCACCGAGCCCCGTCCCGAGCTTCAACGAGATGTACACGAAGGACGCGCACATGAGGGCGCCCACGATCACCCCCAAGACGACCGCGGCTACCGTTAGCTCGCGATAGGGTTTCTCACTTGCCTGCATGTCAGCCCCTCAAGACCCCTGGGGGCTGAATTAATCCAGGGAAACGCTCTTGGCCCGCACCGCGTCTGCCATCGACTGCTTGTAAGCGTCGAGCGTGCTCGCGATCTCGGCGTCGGCGATGCCCAGGATCTGCGCCGCGAGAATGGCGGCGTTCTTTGCGCCGTCTACCGCGACCGTCGCAACGGGAACGCCAGGTGGCATCTGAACCATGGCCAGGAGCGCGTCGAGCCCCTCAAGGTTCTTGGCCGCGATAGGAACGGCGATCACCGGGCGGGTCGTGAAGGCAGCGACGACACCCGCGAGGTGCGCGGCCATTCCCGCTCCAGCGATGAAAACGTCGATTCCGCGACCAGGGGCCTCGCGAACAAAGTCAGCCACATCATCGGGCGTCCGGTGCGCCGACATGACGTGGGCCTCGTTGGCGACGCCAAGCTCGTTGAGCATGATGGCGGCCTTCTTCATGATCGGCCAGTCAGAATCACTCCCCATAAGGATCGCTACGCGACTCGCTCCCATCTCATCCTCCCGTGGTTCGAATTGGGTCCCGTAAGGGGTGGGATGTAGCCCAGCCCACGGCCATGTGCAAGGCCTTGCGAGGCCCGCGTGTCAGGGCGCCCGCGGCACACCTGACGGTGTCCGATGAACAGCGCAGCCACGGTCGAGAGCGGGTAAGCGAGGAGCGCGTTTGAGCGTGGCACGGTTCATGCCTCTGGAGCCTGCCATGAATCTCGAAGAGACCGTCGAAGCGCTCGCGTGCATGCTCGACGCCCCGGATCGCGTTCGACGCGCTGAGGCGCTCCTGAGAGGCG
>CALCNF010000601.1 GCA_937897815.1 uncultured Pseudomonadota bacterium
CCGTTCGCTCCTGGAGGCCTGGCCCGATCGCGTCGGACGAAGGGGTGCGTCAGACAGCGTGGTCCTGGCGGACGGGAGGGGTTGCAGGCTCGCTGAGGAGAGCGCTCTGCATGGCGACGAACTTCTGTTGGGGCTCGCGGTCGACGCCGGTCGACGGGGTGAGCGCGCGCGCTCGCTGATTCGGGTGGCGAGTCGCGTGGACCAGGCGTGGCTGGAGGACCTGGGCGGCGTGACCGAAGGTGATGAGGTCTCCTGGAGTGAAGGAGAGCAGCGTGTCACGGCGGAGCGAGTACAGCGCTACCGCGGGCTGGTGCTCTCAAGGAAACAGGTCCCTCTACAGGACCGCGAGGCTGCGGCCGAGTGCCTGCTCAGAGCGACGGTGGACTCGCTGGAGCGTGGTCTTGGCCTTCAGGACGCGGATCGTGAGGTCCTCCACAGGATGTCGCTCATCGCGCGCCTCTTGCCAGAAGAGGGGTTTCCCGAGGACACCCACCTGTGGCTCGCTGACCAGCTCCCACGCCTGTGTGCTGGTCGGTCATCGTGGAGAGAGCTCCAGAGTCTCCCACCAGGATCAAGGCTTCTCGATGGGCTCGACTGGTCGGCTCGGAATCGCCTGGACACCTTGGCGCCCGAGCGGCTCGAGGTGCCCAGCGGCAGCCGGCTGCGCCTGAGTTATCCACCGGAGGGCGCGCCCTATCTCGCGGTTCGCGTTCAGGAGGTCTTCGGCTGGGAGGTGACGCCGACCATCGCTCGAGGGCGCCAACGGATCGTTCTACATCTGCTGAATCCCGCTCAGAGGCCGCTGCAGGTGACCGAGGATCTGGAGAGCTTCTGGACGCGCACCTGGCCCGAGGTTCGGGGCGAGATGCGCTCGCGTTACCCGAAGCACAGGTGGCCTGAGGATCCCAGGTCGGCGGAGCCTAGCCGACGCACGACTCAGCGTCGAAAGCGCTGAGGTCTTACGCCTGGTCGAGGTGCCGGTCCACAACTCCGGCGACGGCGGGAAGCGCCGTGATCACGTGGGTCTTCGCCCCTGGACGCAGCTTCCAGTAGAGCTTGGCTGCGGACTGGTGAGAGGTGCTCTTAGCGCGTCGGTCCGTGACCTCTAGCATACGCTCCGAGACCACCTCCTGGCGCTCGACGAGCCATGTCCCAAACGACACGTCTGAGCCCGCTGCCTGCCACGCGGTGTACTCCTCATCGTAGGCGCGTATCCACTCGTCGAGGAGCACCCCAAGGACGCCCTCGATGAAGCCGGGGCTGATAGCGCTCACGCTCTTGTAGGCTCCCTTGAGCGCCAGGCCTCCGAGGCCGGACTTCTTCGCCACCTCGGTGTTGAGGACCTCGTGAGCGTCGGCGATGAGCGCAGGTCGGTTGGACGGCGCCAACAACCGCGTGGAGAGGTGTGGAGAGTCTGACATTTCGCCTCGAGCTGTCTCGTGAAGTCTGGTGTTGTCTCACGGTCCGAGCGAGGAGGGAAGCCTCATGTTTTAGGGTCCGCCCCGTAGGACGTGGCGTGCACGATATGGTGGCGTGTCGCCTCTCTGCGCTGGCATCGGCTGCATGTCATCTGCGCGACGTCCGCATCCCCGCCAGCGAATCGCTCGAAGCACGGGACGCAGAACAGGTCTGGATAGTCGCCGTCGACGCCGTAGAC